>NZ_QSRC01000006.1:0-164184 GCF_003436895.1 Collinsella sp. TF09-1AT
TGCAGACCTTTCGTCATGGCCTCCTACCTTTCTTTCGGGCCTTACTGGCCGAATGTATCAGCGCCCCTCCATATGGGACGCTGCTTGCTGACAGCTCTAGTTATATCCAATTTCCACCCGCAATTCCACCTCGCCCCCGAACGGTCAGCAAAGTACGATGAACGGTATATCGCATATGATTTCCCATGATGCACTTCAGTTTCGTAAAGCAGATTTTCCTAGGTAAACGTTATTTTTCTAAGAAATCAAGATTGAACACTCAAAGTTATCCATGATTCAAAATTGCATAGCGAAAACGGTTTTCTGCATATATATGACGCTTGTCCTCGATTCGACCTACATTCGATTATATTCAGCTTGCTATCATTCTTATTCATACATTCTCACCAGTTGAGTGAGGATATAGATCGTTTACTCAAAGCACCGGACGTAAGTGCTTCGGCTCGTCAGCGTTAGAAGTAGGTAAAGATACCGTTCGCGCGATACGCCCGTGCCATAGGTCGACTAAATTGAGACAATAGAGAACAGTGTTAGGCTACCGTCCCCTGTAGGGACTGAACGGACAGATGCATATGCCGAGCAAAATCGAAAAGAAGCAAGCCGCCGCAAAGCTGCGCAAACCGCCGCGCGACTTCTCGTATACGCAGAACCGAGAGCTCAGCTGGCTACGCTTTGATAACCGCGTGCTTGACGAGGCATTCGACGAGACCGTTCCTTTGTTCGAGCGTCTAAAGTTCGTGTCGATCTTCGAGTCCAACCTCGATGAGTTTCTCATGGTGCGCGTGGGCGGCCTGTCCGACCTGGCAGAGCTCAAAAAACAGCCTGTCGATAACAAGAGCAATATGACCGCCTCCGAACAGGTCGATGCCGTCATGGCCGAAATGCCCGGGCTCCTTACCCGTTGGGAGTCCATCTTCAAGAGCATCGAGGGCAAACTCGACGCCCTGGGCGTTCACCGCGCTCGCGTCGATTCGCTTACGCCCGAGGAGCGCACCTTTGTCACCCGCTACTTCCAGGCCTACGTGTCGCCGGTCATCTCGCCGTTGGTCATTGACCCGCGCCACCCCTTCCCCAACCTGCGCAACGGCGCACTCTATCTAGCTTGCGGACTGGACGGTGTCACGGACGAGGAAAGTCTGCTGGGCCTCATCGAGATTCCCGCCTCGATGAACCGCGTGGTCGAGATTCCCTCGCCCGCCGGCACCTACTCCTACATCTTGCTCGAGGACGTCATTCTTGCCTGCTTGGACAGCTGCTTTGGCTCCTATAAGCCGCTCGACCGCGCTCTGATCCGCGTCACCCGCAATGCCGATATCGACCCGGACGGCGAGGGCGTCGAGGAGGAAGAGGATTACCGCCAGCACATGAAGCGCATCCTCAAAAAGCGCTTGCGCCTGCAGCCGGTGGTGCTTGCCGTCTCCGGTTCGCTCGAGAAGGCGACGTTCAAGACCATCCGCAAAGCGCTTGAGCTTTCGCGCCGCTCGGTTTTTACCTGCGATATCCCGCTCGACCTGGACTACGTCTTTGGCATCGAGGGCAAAATTCCCGAGCACCTGCGCAACGAGCTCCTCTTTACGCCGTTTAAGCCGCAGCCCAACCCCACCATCGACATGTCCCGCTCCATTCGCGAGCAGGTGCTGCAGGGCGACAAGTTGCTCTTTTACCCCTACGAGGCCATGAATCCGTTCCTGGACCTGGTACACGAGGCCGCCTACGACCCCGAGTGCATCTCGCTGCGCATCACGCTCTACCGCGTGGCCAAGCAGAGTCGTCTGTGCGAGTCGTTGATTGACGCCGCCGAGAACGGCAAAGAGGTCACGGTGCTCATGGAGCTCCGCGCGCGCTTTGACGAGCAAAATAACATCGAGTGGGCAGAGCGTCTGGAAGAAGCGGGCTGCACCGTTATCTATGGCTCCGAGGGCTTTAAATGCCACTCAAAGATCTGCCAGCTCACCTATCGCGAGGGCATGGCGCTCACCCGACTCACGCTTTTGGGCACCGGTAACTTTAACGAGAAGACGGCCAAGCTCTACAGCGACTTTATGCTCATGACCGCCCATCCCGGGATCGGCGAAGACGCCAACCTGTTCTTCCGCAACCTGTCGCTGGGCAACCTGCGCGGCGACTACCGCTTTTTGGGCGTGGCGCCCGTCGGCCTTAAGCCACTCATCATGCGCGGTCTGGACCGCGAGATCCAACGCGCTCTCGCCGGCGAGCCCGCGCGCGTATTCTTTAAGCTCAACTCGTTGACTGACCGCGAGGTCATCGACAAGATCGCCGAGGCATCGTGTGCCGGTGTGCGCGTGGACATGATCATCCGCGGCATCTCGTGCCTGAAGCCCAACATTGCGGGCAAGACCGAAAACGTGCACGTACGTTCTATCGTCGGACGCTTCTTGGAGCACGCGCGCGTCTATGCCTTCGGCGTGGACTCGGACATGATCTACCTGAGCTCGGCCGACATGATGACGCGCAACACCGAGCATCGCGTAGAGATCGCCTTCCCCGTGCTCGACCCCACCTGCCGCGCGCTGGTGCACGAGTACATGGGCGTGCAGCTGCGCGACAACGTGAAGGCACGCAGCCTGACGAGCGACGGCACCTGGGTTCCCGTAGAGCGAAAAGAGGGTGAGAAGCCCTTTAACTCGCAGGAGTTCCTGTTGGAGCGCACTTATCGCAACGCCGAGTCCGCAGCCGTGGCTTCGGAGCCCGTCGCCAAAGCAAAACCGGAATCCGCACCTGTTCTGGGCCCCAAGCCCAAGCCCCAGGCGGACGTTCCCAAGGTCCAGAAGGTCCAGGCAACCGTCATTGAACCCGACCTGGAATCCGAACCCGAGCCTGCGCCCCAGCCCCAGCCCCAGCCTCGGCCGCAGACCGTCAAGTCCGCGCCCCATGCAAGCGCCCGCCGCGAGAAACCCGCCGGCAAGACCAAGGCCATCGAGCGCCATCGCCCCGGCCGCGTGCGTATGGGTCTGGGCCTGATCGGCTTAGGCCTTAAGACGCTCATTACCGGCAAGACGAAATAGACGTTTGTAGAAGCGCCCCGAATTTGAGGAATGCCTCAGGTACGGGGCGCTTTTCCCTGCTACCATGGTTGCGGACAACAACGCGAATGACAGGCAGGAATATGAAGCTCACCGTAGAATCGATGACGTATGGCGCCGATGGTCTGGCGCACGCCGACAACGGCAAGGCCGTATTTGTACAGGGCGCCGTGGCGGGCGATACCGTCGAGGTCGAAATCGTGCAGGACGGCAAGTCGTTTATGCGCGCCCGCGCCACCGAGATTCTTGAGCCGAGCCCCGATCGAATTCAGCCTCCCTGCCCCTTCGTGGGCGTCTGCGGTGGCTGCTCGTGGGGCAATCTCTCGCGCACCGCTCAGCTTGCCGCCAAGGAGCAAAACCTGCGCTCCACGCTCGAGCGCATCGGCAAGTTCACCCCCGAGCAAGTCGACGAGCTGGTGCAGCCCATCCGCCACACCAAGGACGATTGGGGCTACCGCAATAAAATTGAGCTCGAACCGACCGTCGTTAACGGCCGCGTTCGTCTTGGCATGCACGGCGTCGATCCCAGCAAGATCGTGACCGTCGATTCGTGCCCGCTGTTCGATAAGCGTTTTCCCAAGGCGCTCAAATCGGTCGTCGGCGCGCTTAACTATCTGAGCGGCAGCCACGACCTGGGCTTGGAGCGCGTGGGCATTCGCGCCTCGCGTCGCACCAAAGCGCTCGAGGTCGCGCTCTGGACGCCCACGGGCTCGTTCCCGCGCTCGCAAGTCTCGCGCGTGCTGGCAGACGCCGCACACCCCACGAGCATAGTGCGCGTTATGAGCAAGGGTGAGAAGAAGGCCCGCCGCGTCTCCAAGGTTGAGATGCTCGCCGGTGAGGGCTCCTGGACCGAGAACATCGCCGACGGCCAGATGCGCCTTTCGGCCCCGTCGTTTTTCCAGGTCAACACCAAGGGTGCCGAGATTTTGATCGAGCTTGTCATGGAGGCGCTCGACCCGCAGGAAGACGAACTTGCCGTGGACCTGTATTGCGGAGCTGGAACCTTCACCCTGCCGCTCGCCCGCCGCTGCGACTTTGTTGCCGCCGTCGAGGCCTACGGCCCGGCCGTGCGCGACCTGCGCCGTAACCTGGAGATCAACAAACTCGATAACGTCGATGTCATCGGCGGCGACGCGGTGCGCGAGTTCCCCGATCAGGACGCCGATGTCCTGGTGGTCGACCCGCCGCGTGCAGGCCTCGCCCCCGAGGCGATCGACCTTATCGCCAGCACGAGTGCTCGCGATGTCGCCTACGTGAGCTGCGACCCGGCCACCCTGGCGCGCGATCTCAAACGCTTTGTCGAAGAAGGCACCTTCTCCCCCGTAAAGATCACGCCAGTCGACCTGTTCCCGCAAACCTTCCACTGCGAAACCGTCGTCCACCTCAAGCGCAACTAACCCAACTGCTCGAACCCACCGCCCAAATGATTTTTCTGGGACGGGGATTTAATGATCATTGTGTACCGAATGATCATTAAATCCCCGTCCCAGAAAAATCATTTGGGAATGGGGCATGGCAAGCATGAGTCTTCGGGGTATAAGACGGCTAATTGTATGCCGCCCTATGAAAGGAACCCTCATGCCCAGCGTTGCCGTTCTCGCCGCCGATGGCTTTGAAACTATTGAATGCCTGACCATGGTCGATGTCATGCGTCGCGGCGGCGTGCGTGCCACGCTCGTCTCGATCATGCCCACGCGTGAGGTCGTAAGCTCGCTGCAGATCCCCGTGACCTGCGATGCGCTCTTTGATGAGATCAATTTTGACGAGTACGACTGCGTCGTGCTGCCCGGCGGCCTGCCCGGTGCCACCAACCTGCGCGCCGATCAGCGCGTCTGCGACGTGGTCTGCGAGTTCGCCGCGACCAAGCACGTCGCCGCCATCTGCGCCGCCCCGTTTATCCTGGGTGAGCTCGACCTGCTCGAGGGGCGCCACGCCACTTGCTTCCCTGGCTTTGAGAAAAGCTTCCCCGAAGGCGCCTATACCGGCGAGAAGGTTACGCAAGACGGCAACATCATCACCGCCAGCGGCATGGCCCAGTCGCTCCCCTTTGCGCTTGAGCTGCTGCGCACGCTCGCCGGCGACAAGGCCGTCGAGAAGGTTGCCGAGGGCATTCAGCTATGATTTTAGCTTCGCAATCACCGCGCCGCATCGAGTTGATGCGCGAAGCGGGCTATGACATTCGCGTGATTCCAGCAGATATCGACGAGACGCCTTTTGATGGCGAAGCTCCGCTTACGCTCGTCGAGCGCCTGGCACGCGCCAAAGCCGCTGCCGTCGCCGCTGAACACGCCGAGCCCAACGAGCTGACCGTCGCTGCCGATACTATCGTCACGTTTGACGGTAGAATTTTGGGCAAGCCCGCAAATGAGGACGAGGCGCGCGCCATGCTCCGCGAGCTTTCGTGCCGCACGCACCAGGTGGCGACCGGCGTCTGCATCGTCAAGGCCGGCGACGCCACGGCTCCGCACGCCGCCGAGAGCCTGTCGTTTGTCGATGTGACCGACGTGACGTTCTATGAGCTCACCGACGAGCAGATTGAGCTCTACGTCGCCTCGGGCGAGCCCATGGACAAAGCCGGCGCCTACGGCATCCAGGGCGTCGGCGGGCGCATGCTCGTGCATGATATTTCGGGCGACTTCTACAACGTGGTGGGCCTGCCCATCGCTCGCGTCGCGCGCGCGATTCAAAAACTCTCGTAATTGCACCTGGCGCTGGGTATCCCCCAGCGCCTACAATTTTGGCGTACCGTACGGATCCCGACCGGGCACATGGCGCGGCGGAAAACCGATAGGAGTTAAACATGGATACACTGCTCGAGGCCATTGACGTCTGCGATGTCGATGGCTTTTGCTTTGGCAACTACACGGACGAGGAGGCCGGCACCGGTTGCACCGTAATCGTGGCACCCGAGGGCGCCACCGGCGGCGCTGACGTTCGCGGCGGTGCTCCAGCATCGCGCGAAACCGACCTGCTGCGACCCGAGAACACCGTCGACAAGGTCCACGCCGTCTGCCTTTCGGGCGGATCGGCCTTTGGTCTGGAGGCCGCAAGCGGCGTCGCCCGCGAGCTCGAGAGCCGCGGCATCGGCCTTCCCGTCGGCCCCACGCAGGTGCCTATCGTGTGCTCCAGCTGCATCTTCGACCTCGCCTTTGGCGATCCCACCGTTCGCCCCGACATAGAGGCCGGCATCGCCGCCGTGCGCGAGGCACTCGACAACACCCCCACCACACTCGAGCAGGGCAATGTGGGCGCCGGCACCGGCGCTACCGTAGGTAAGCTCATGGGCCCCGCCACCTGCATGAAGGCCGGCCTTGGCACTGCCGCCGTGGCGCTCGGTCCCGTTAAGGTAGGCGCCGTGGTTTCGGTCAACGCCTGCGGCAACGTCGTCGACCCGACCACGGGCGAGTGGGTGGCAGGCATGCGCGCAGCAGCCGATAGCGACCAGATCATCGATATGGAGCTCGCCGCTTTTGCCGCCGCCGGCTCTATGCAGATGCCGCTCGACCGCATCAACACCACCATCAGCTGCATCGTCACCAACGTTGAGCTCACCAAGGCTCAGGCCACCAAGGTCTCCCAGATGGCCGCAGACGCCTATGCGCACGCCATCCGCCCCACGCACACCACCAACGACGGCGACACCATCTACACCCTCGCCAGCGGCAAACTAGACGCTCAGACAAGCGCCGCCGTACCCCTAGACCTGCTGGGCATGCTCGCCGTAAGGGCCCTACAGACCGCCATCGTAAACGGAGCCAAAACCGCCAAAACCTCCCACGGCATCCCCGGCGCCGCAAAGTAACCTCACCTGACCGGTTGCCCGGTAGGGCTTGGTTATGTTTGCTGCTCTACAGTCCTGGCTCGCACGAAGAGCGCATTAAGTGCTCTTCGGCTCGTGCGGAACTCGCGACAAACATAACCAAGCCCCACCGGGCAACCTACTCAACCAGATCCCTTTCAGCCCAGGCCCCTGTGTACCGCGCGTCGAAGATCTTCAAATTCAAATAACCTGACAATCGATTCTTATAGCAGAGGCCCCTTGGCCTTTAGTTTGATACAAGTTCCGCACGAGCCGGAAAGCACTTAATGTGCTTTCCGTGCGAGCAGGACTGTTCGCAGTAGCAAACTAAAGGCCAAGGGGCCCAGTCAACCTAACAGCAGCGATTACTCGGCAGTTAGTTGAATTTGAAGATCTTTGAGGCAAGACGGTATAGGCCGAGTGTGGTTTTGTCTCCGGCACGACCGCGGAGGTTAGTGAAGAAGCCGACCACGCCGTAGCGCGCACGACGATACATGCGCTCGTCGTAGGACTTCAAATCGCCCCACAGCGTCTTCAGACGCTCATCGGCACAATCCTCATCGGAAAGCTTGGTAAGCACCGAGCAAATCGCCATCATCATGGTGAAATAGCCCATCATGTACGAGCGCAGACGCGACGACTCAACATCGCTGTACAGGTGGAATGATTCCATCATGATGCGCGTAACGCGGAACTGCTGGTCCAGGCGTTTAACCATCGTCGCCTCGTTGACGCTCTGGCCCTCGCGACCGATAAAGTAGCGGTAGAGGTCGATGTCGGCGTAATAGATAGTCTTGCAACGCGGCAGCGGCACGTAGGCGTAGATGTTGTCCACATAGAACGTGTGCGGCGGCATGGGAAGGTTGGATGCGCGCAGCACATCCGTGCGGTAGCACAGGCTGTGCATGAGCAGGTTCTGGTCCAGACGGAAATGACCGATCTGATCCCAAGTAAAAATCTTTTTGCGCGGCAGGGCAAACTTGTAACCGATAGCGGTATGCGTGCCCTCGTAAACCTTCTCGTACACGTAGTTCGAGACAAACAGGTCGACGCGCTGGTCACGCTCCTCAAAGCCGCGCAGGATCGAAAGCATGGTCGAAAGGGCAGCGCCGTCGAGCCAGTCGTCCGAGTCGACAACCTTGTAATAGGTGCCCTGCGCCTCGCGCAAGCCCGAAAGGACGGCGATACCGTGGCCGCCGTTCTCCTGATGCACCGCGCGGATAATGCCGGGGTAACGCGTCTCCCACTCGTCGGCCTTAGCGGCCGTCTCGTCCTTGGAACCGTCATCGACGATGATAATCTCGATGTCGGTGGCATAATTGCTCCCCTCCAGAATGGAGGTGATGCAATGGTCCATGTCCTTGGCGGCGTTATACGAGGGAATACCGAATGTAATGACTTTATGCATGGCAGGCGATAATCTCATCCGAAAGATCGAGGGCGGAGTTGGTCACAGCATCCATATCGTAGTAGCGATACTCGGCCAGACGACCAACTGGGTGGAAGTTCGTCAGGTTCTGGACGCGCTCAAGATAGCGCTCGTAGAGCTCACGGTTCTCGGGCTCCAGGATGGCGTAATACGGCGTCTCGCCCGAGCCGGGCGTATAGGCCTTGGAGTACTCCTTCATGATGGTGGTCTTGCCGGGCAGGACCTGACCGGTCATGTTCTTGAACTCGGTAATGCGCGTATAGTCCTCGCTCGTGGTGTAATTGACGGTGCCCACGGGCTGGAACTGGTCCATATCGAGCGTCTCGAACTTCATATCGAGCGTACGGTACGGCAGAGCGCCCAGGTCGAGGTTGAACAGCTCATCGAGCGGACCGGTGTAGACGATCTCGCCACCATAGACCTTACCGTCGATCTTGACGGTGGTCTCGTCGATTTCAAAGAGGTCACGGGCGTCTACGTCACAGAACACGTCGATCAGATCGTGATCGAGCATATGCTCGAACAGCGCGGTATAGCCGTCCTGCGGCATGCCCTGGAAAGGAGCCTGCGGGAAGTAGCGGTCATCGTCGCCCACAAAGACGGGAACGCGGCCGGTGATCGAGGGATCGATCTGGTCGGGTGTCTGGCCCCACTGCTTCATGGTGTAATGCAAAAAGACGTTCTCGTAGACGTAATCAGCGACCTCGGCCAAGTCGGGGTCGTTCTTCTTACGCAGCTCCATAATGGGCACCTTGACATCCTTGCCAAAGGTCTCCACGAGCTTCTGATACAGCTCCTCGCCGCGCTCGTCACCAAAGGCGAGTTTGAGACTCGCATGGTTGAAGGGCACGGGCATAAGGGTGCCGTTGATGTTGGCGAGCACCTTGTGCTGATAATCCGTCCACTTGGTAAAGCGCGACAGGAAATTGTGCACGCGCTCGTTAAAGGTGTGATAGATATGCGGACCGTACTCGTGGATCAGGATTCCGGCCTCGTCAGTGCAGTCATAGGCATTGCCCGCAATGTGGCTACGGCGCTCCAAAACGGCAACACGATAGCCGATGGTCTCGGCAAGACGGCGGGCGCAAACGGCACCGGCATATCCAGCACCGACGACAATCATGTCGTACGCGCCGGCGTTAAAGCCTTCAGGCAGGCCTGAGGTAATCTGCATCGATACTCCTTGTCAAAAGCCACGGGCTCGTTAGCTGGGCTTTTCTCGAACATTCTTCGAGACATATTTATCAGAGCGATTATAGCGCTAATGCGTCCTATAATGAGCTTGCCACACAAGGAAAGCTCAAGCACCGCGGCGTACAAATTTGAAAGGTAAACCCGCTAGCAGCGGGTTTATTCGTGAACAGCCGGGCGCCTGGAGCTTAGTAGAACGCTTGTAAGGAGTAACATGAGCGATTTCCTTAACCGTATGAAGTCTGCCGCCAAGGCCGACCTTAAGACGATCGTCCTGCCCGAGGGCGAGGATCCGCGCACCATCGTCGCGGCCACCAAGATCATCGAGGAGGGCCTGGCAAAGATCGTCATCCTGGGCAACCCCGACGAGATCAACGTTCCCGGCGCCACCGTCATCGATCCGCGCAATGCCGAGAAGCACGAGGAGTACGCGCAGAAGTTTGCCGAGCTCCGTGCCAAGAAGGGTGTCACCATCGAGCAGGCTCGCGCCCAGGTGATGGACGCCACCTACTTTGGCACCATGATGGTCAAGATGGGCGACGCCGACGGCCTGGTCTCCGGCGCCTGCCACTCCACCGCCGACACCCTGCGCCCCGCGCTGCAGATCCTCAAGACCGCCCCGGGCACCAAGCTGGTCTCGGCCTTCTTCGTGATGTGTACCGACACCCCGCAGTTCGGCACCGACGGTACGCTGATCTTCGCCGACTGCGGCCTCAACATCAACCCGTCCTCCGACGAGCTCTCCGAGATCGCCATCGCCTCCGCTCACTCCTGGTCCACTTTTATGAGCAGCGTCGAGCCGCACGTGGCCATGCTCTCCTACTCCACCATGGGCTCCGCCGGCGGCGAGGTCGCCAAGAAGGTCCAAGAGGCCGTGAAGTTCTGCAAGGAGAAGGCCCCCGAGCTCGCCATCGATGGCGACCTTCAGCTTGACGCCGCCATCGTTCCCACCGTCGCCCAGCTCAAGGCTCCCGGCTCCTCCGTTGCTGGCAAGGCCAACGTGCTTGTGTTCCCCGACCTCGAGGCCGGCAACATCGGCTACAAGCTGGTCCAGCGCTTCGCCGGCGCCGACGCTTACGGCCCTATCCTGCAGGGCATTGCCAAGCCGGTTAACGACCTTTCGCGCGGCTGCTCTGCCGACGACATCGTGGGTGTCGTGGCCATCACCGCCGTCCAGGCTCAGATGGCTGAGTAGCGGACGTATCCCCTCGGGACCCCACAGGGTAAAGCTCTGAAAACGTCCTCGGACATGTCGGAAGCCCCCGCTGCGCACTACGTGCGGCGGGGGCTTCCTCCGTCCTGCGGGATGTTTTCAGAGCTTTACCCTGTGGGGTCCCTGCCGCT
Source organism: Collinsella sp. TF09-1AT (assembly GCF_003436895.1). Lineage (NCBI taxonomy): Bacteria > Bacillati > Actinomycetota > Coriobacteriia > Coriobacteriales > Coriobacteriaceae > Collinsella > Collinsella sp. TF09-1AT. The sequence continues at coordinate 10,808 of NZ_QSRC01000006.1, forward strand.
ACGTGATATTCAGGGAATCTGGAATGGACGGCGGCTTGGCTACGAGCTGGAGCCGAGGATCTGAATGGTCGGGTGCCGCTGTTGGGAGCGCAGGCGTTGCTGGTGATGATCACTTTGGGACTGGAATTTCCGCCTGCTAGCAAAAAGGCCTCCGAAGCTGTTGCTCTGGAGGCCTTTTTTCAATTACAAACGAATGCGCTAGTTGTTCTTGGTCAGGCGCTCGACGTCGCGGGCGATCATGTATTCCTCGTCGGTGGGGATGACCATGACCGTGACGGAAGAGCCGGCGGCGCTGATGACCTGCGGGCCGTTGCCCACGGCCTCGCGGTTCTTGTTGTTGTCGATACGCACGCCCAGCCACTCAAAGCAGTCGCAGAAGGCCTTGCGGATCGACCAGTCATTCTCACCGATGCCGGCGGTAAAGGTAATGGTGTCCACGCCCGCCATGGAGGCGATCATGGAACCGGCCTGCTGCATGGCCTTATAGGCGAACATATCGAAGGCGAGCAGGCAGCGCTCGTCACCCTCGGAGGCGCGCGTACGGATGTCGCGGGCGTCGTTGGAGATGCCCGAGATGGCAAGCAGACCGGACTGCTTGTTCATCATGTCATCGACTTCCTGGTAGGTGTAGCCGCCCTCGCGCTGGAGGTAGCACACGGTGGCCGGGTCGATAGAACCGCAACGGGTACCCATCATCAGACCGTCAAGCGGCGTGAGGCCCATCGTGGTATCGCGGCACACGCCGTCCTCGATGGCGGCAAGCGAGGCGCCGTTGCCCAGATGGCACGAAAGCAGACGGTGGCAGCGCGCACCCAGGATCTCCTTGGCCATCATCCACTCGTAACGGTGGCTCGTACCGTGCGCGCCATATTTGCGCACGTGGTACTTGTCGCACACGTCCTTGGGCAGGGCGTAGGTGTAGGCGACCTCGGGCATGGTCATGTGGAACGAGGTGTCGAAGACGGCCACATTGGGCAGCTCCGGATACTTCTCACGGCAATATTCGATTGCCGCGGCCTCGCCGTAATTGTGCAGCGGGGCGAGCGGGGCCACCTCAAGGATCTTAGCCATGACCTCATCGTCGACGACCGCGGAATCATCGAAATGCCAGCCACCCTGAACGATACGGTGGCCGATGCCATCGATCGTAAAGTCGGTCTTATCGAGCTCATCGAGTACGCGCGCAATGGCCGAGCGATGATCGGGGAAGGGAACCTCTTCGGTCTGCTTGGCGCCACCGTTCTCGGCGTGACCAAAGATGCCCATGTCCGAGCCGATACGCTCGCAGTTGCCCTTGGCAAAAACCTCGCGGGTATCGGTATCCAAGAGCTGATATTTAAGGCTTGAGCTGCCGGCGTTGACAACAAGTACGTTCATGAGACTCCTTTGCAGTGCAATACGGTCGGCATGCCCCTTAAGGCGGCCGTATGTTAATGAGAAGTTATCACAGCTTGATAAATAGCTATCATGCATATCGCCCAACGAGCGCAAAAGAGGGGCCAAACGGCATGTTGCTGTCCAGCCCCTCCCCTCTTGCAATTACTTGGCGTTGACGATGCGCTCGACGTCGGAAGCGATCATGAACTCCTCGTCCGTGGGGATGACAAAAATCTTGACCTTGGAATCCTTGGCGGACAGGCACCAAGCGCCGTCGCCGCGCAGGGCATTGCGGGCATGATCCATCTTGACGCCCATAAAAGCCAGACGATCGGCCACGCCGGCGCGAACGGCCGGAGCGTGCTCACCGATGCCAGCAGTAAAGACCAGGGTGTCCATGCCACACATGGAGGTGGCCATCTCGGCGGCCTTGGCGGCAATCTTGTAGACGAACATATCGAAGGCGAGCTGAGCCTCGGGGTCGCCAGCGGCGGCGAGCTCCTCGACGTTACGGCAGTCGTTGGTCTTGCCGCCAGTCACGGCCATGAGGCCGGACTTCTTGTTCATCATCTCGTCGACCTCGTCAAAAGTGTAGCCACCCTCGCGCTGCAGGTAGCACACGGTAGCCGGGTCGATAGAACCGCAGCGGGTACCCATCATGACGCCGTCGAGCGGCGTCAAGCCCATGGTGGTGTCCATGCACTTGCCGTCCTCGATGGCGCACAGAGAAGCGCCGGAGCCAATGTGGCACACGACGACCTTGCGGGCCTCGCCGTTGGTCATCTCGGCGACCTTCTTGGAGATGTAACGGTAGCTGGTGCCGTGAGCGCCATACTTGCGGATGTGCAGCTTGTCGCAGACGTCCTTGGGCAGGGCGTAGGTGCGGGCGACCTCGGGCATGTTGAAGTGGAAAGCGGTGTCGTAAACCGTGACGTTGGGCAGGTCGGGATACTGCTCCAGGCAGTACTCGATAACGTTGGCCTCGGGGTTGTTGTGCAGCGGGGCGAGCGGGGCAACCTCGCGGATCTTGGCGAGAACGTCCTCGTCGACGAGGGAGGAATCGCCAAAGTACCAACCGCCCTGAACGATGCGGTGGCCGATGCCCTCAATCTTGACGCCGTTGGCCTCGAGGTCCTTCAGGACGACCTCGATGGCGACCTTGTGGTCGGGGAACTCGATGTTCTCGGTCACCTTCTTGGAACCGTTGGCAGCGTGGGTGAAGGTGCCGCCGGTAAAGCAGACGCGCTCGCAGGAGCCCTTCGCGGACACCTTATGGGACTTGGTATCGATGACCTGATACTTAAGGGTCGAAGATCCCGCGTTGACGACCAGAACGTTCATGTGTCTCCCTACTAACAGGCGGTGTGGCGCCGCCAGGTTACATACGCATCAATAATAAACCCAAACGCCCTCGCGCTCGGGTTTATTGCGTTGATATATAAGTTATCGGTGCCTAAATACTCATGGCCTTTGACTTGTAAGACAAAATAGCGCGGGGATATACACCAGGGAAGAAATCCCGAGCGCAACAAGCAATACGACTCGAATGCCCGCAACGCTACTCAGCACAGAGTTGAGCAGATAGAAAAGAACAGCACCCACCGCCACCATCTGGCTTTGAACCGAAATCAGTGAACAGCGCATCGATGAATCGGCAGCATTTTGGAAAACTGAGTATTTGATTGGGGCAAACAACGAGTACGCAACCGTCTGCAGCACATAGAACACGGGCAGCAAATTAGCCGGAGCAAGGGGGATCAAAAACAAAGCTGTCAATACTAAGCGAATGATGCCGCAAATACGCGCAAAACGGCCCTTGTCGACATGAGCAATCACACTGGGCACAATAAGCCCCATGGAGGCCGAGGCAAGGAGCTGGACCGCAATGGTCACACCCGAAGCGACGGCATTCATTCCGCGACCCGCAAGCAGCAGTGAGAAAAAGTCTTCCAGGGCGACAAAAGCAAATGCCTGAGAACAGTCCATGATGAACGCTGAACGAAGAATGCCATTACACGCAATAGCGGCACCGATCATCTTCGGGCTAATTCCACGCTCAGGTGCCCCCGCAGTGCCCCCTCTTCGCATCTCAGGAATGCAGACAACGACAACCAACGTCAACACCATTGCGATGATATCTGCCGAAAGACCAATGAGATATGCACCGACAGACGAAATGAAACCGCCCACGCAAGCGGAGATGGCATAAGAGGCATAGAAAACAAATCGCTCAACGATATTAAGTCTTACGAGCTGGTCCTGAGAGACGCTGTCAATGTAAATCGCTTCTATGGATCCGCTCAGACATGCAACGGCAAAACCTTTGAGAGCGAACGCACCGATTAAAAGCAGAGGGGAACGGACGAGAAGCAGGGCGGCGTAGTATCCAAGCATCCCCACGCCGCCAACGAGACCGCTTGTCTTTCGTCCAAACCTATCAGCAATATAGCCAGTGGGAACTTCGAGGATGAACTTACTCACTTGATATGCAATCATCATGCTAGAAATCGCCACCATCGAGAATCCGACGAATTCAAGGTAAACCGTCAGAAAATACAAAATGGTGCTGAAGTTCGACAGAAAAACGAACGTCATATAAAGCAAAACCGTACGGTTTTTCATGCTCCGCCCTCCAAGAGTCAGCAACCTAAATCGGAATCTTGGAAAAGCATGAGGGCAAAGCTGTCAGCTATGCGTTGCAGGGCGTCAACATTCACTTGACGACACGAGGCCAAATGGCCTCACGAAGCGAGATGACGCAATAGGTGAAGAAATACCGTCTGGTGTCGATCGGTCCAGGCATTTTGTCGATAGCAAAAGTAGATGGGCAAGGCTACGTCATGTGAGGCTTCAATGGAGCACTCGCTCACTTCCGATCCATCCGATGCGAGAGAAGAGCCAGAAAAACCCAATATCAATCCCCCGGCTTGAAGAAACTCAGCCTGCGCCCTGTTTTCGTATTCGACATCTCGGAAGCGAAAATTGACGAGCTGGGCTTCAGGGCATTGGTTAATCGCATTGAGACAGGGTGACAAATTAATGGGAACAGCGAGCCTGCCGCCCAGTAACTCACGAATGGTCATAGCGTCAACAGATTGATGACCCGCTGGGTATGAAAGAACCTTGAGCTCCTTTTCACCCAAGTATTTAGAAGAAAGGACGCTGTCCCGTGGTTCCTCAAACGAGATAGCCGCGTCCGAAATGCCAAGCACAAGTGATTCAAAGCATGTTGCCGTTGGCTGATGCCACACATCAAGATGAATCTGAGGGTGCGAGCGTTCAAACGAGTCGTACCAGTTTTCGGCAAAAAGGCGCCCCCGTCCATGAAGGCAGGGGGCGTAAAGACGGAAGTGGCCGTCGGGCGAGACGCCGTCGCCCCTCGATTGTGCGTACTTTTTGAGATCGTCGACTTGTGCCAGGATCACGCGTGCAAGACGCGCAAATTCTCTGCCCGCCGGAGACAAAACAGCCTCCCCCGCCGATCGGTCGAGCAAAACAATCTGATACTCAGATTCCAACTTTTTGATTGCCGACGAAACGGCTTGCGGACTCACATGAACGGCGCGAGCTGCTTTGCGCACGCCGCCATAGTTCGCTACCGCTTGAAGGTATTCGAGTTGAGAAAGCTGCATAGATTACTCCAAAGGCAGCCAAGTCGACGGGCTACGCGCCCTCAGATGAGGTTCTCGCCCAGGTTTTTGCCGCCGAGGACGTGCATGTGGAAGTGCATGACGGTCTGGCCGGCGTTGACACCCTTGTTGGAAATGACGCGGAAACCGTCCTCCAGACCCTTGGCCTTGGCGACCTCCTGGATGGCGTGAGCCATGGCGCCCATGGTCTCGGCGGGCACGTTGTCGGCGATATCGCTGTAGTGCTTCTTGGGGATCACGAGCGTATGGACCGGCGCCTGGGGGTTGAGGTCGTCAAAAGCGATGACCTGGTCGTCCTCATAGACAACGGTCGAGGGGATCTCGTGGTTGGCGATTTTGCAGAAAATGCAATCACACATGGTTGGTTCCTTTCTCACAGACCAAGGTAGTCTTTTTGGGACGGGGCTTTTTTGACTACTTTTTCGCAAACGCAAGCGCTCGGCGAGCCGTCGCGCAAGGGTAGTCAAAAAAGCCCCGTCCCAAACAGACTACCCCAAAGCAGGCTGTAAGTTGGCTAGAACGAAAGGTTGTCGTCGGTGTTGGCGGCTTCGCCGTCGGCGAGTACGTCGTTGCCGTCGACGTCCTTAAGGAGCACCGAGACCTTCTGCTCGGCATCGGACAGGCGGGTGCGCAGGCTCTTGAGGAGCTCGACGCCGCGGGTGTAGCTCTCGAGCGACTCCTCGAGCTCCATATCGCCCGACTCAAGGCTGCGGATGATGAGCTCCAGCTCTTGCGAAGCCTGCTTGTACGTAAGCTGCTCCACCGGGGTCTTCTCTGCCATATCTGTTTCCTTTCCTAAGGGTCTATCACTGTGAAACGCGGTCTACTCGACCGCGTTGACGGTTGCCGACACGTTACCGTCTGACATGCGCACGCGGATGGCGTCGCCGGGCTTAAAGGTCTTGGCGCTCGTAGCAACCCCATCATCGCTGTACGCGATGGAGTAACCGCGGGCAAGTACCTTAAGCGGCGACAGGGCATCGAGCGAAGCCGCCGCACGGCCCAGGTCGGACGCTGACTTGCTGAGCATCGTGCGCCCCTGATGCTCCAGGCGAGAACTCGCGAGCGTGAGCGCATGGCGCTTGCCATCAAGCCCTGAGGTGCTTGCGATCAAGCGCTCGGGCAGACGCTCGAAGTTGGAACGGAAGGCCCCAACCGAACGCGTTATGGCGCCAGACAAACGATCGGCCGTCAGGGCAAGCTCGGACTCGCGACGCTCAACCATAAACGTTGGATCGTTAAGACACGGGCGGCACGCGGCTGCATCGAGCGCGTCGCCCAGACGAGCCGTATAGGTGTCCCAGGCACGACGGCCGCGTTGGTCGAGCATTTCCAGATCGACCTGATCCGACCCGATCATCGAAGCCATCGCGGCGCCCAGACGCTGATGGCGCGCCTCGAGCACATCAGCCAACTCCGTCATAGCCGGCGCCACCGATTCGGCCGCCGCCGTGGGTGTGGAGGCGCGACGGTCACTCACCATGTCGCAGATCGAGGTATCGGGCTCATGCCCAATACCAGTCACCACGGGCACGGGGCAAGCCGCCACCGCGCGGGCGAGCTCCTCATCGTTAAAGGTCATGAGGTCCTCGAAGGAACCGCCGCCACGCACGAGCAAAATGCAATCGAGCGCCGGCGTAATGGCAGCGGCGCGGCGCAAGCCTTCAATAAGCTCTGCCGGCGCACCCTCGCCCTGGACCTTTGCGCCCACGCAGACAAGCTCGACAAGCGGGTTGCGACGGCGCAGCGTACGCTTGACGTCATCGATTACGGCGCCCGAAAGCGAGGTGACGACCGCTACGCGCGAGCAAAACACCGGGATGCGACGCTTGCGCGTCTCGTCCATCAGGCCCTCGCGGCGTAGCTTTTCGGCCAGCTGCGCCACTTGTTGACGCAGCAGACCCTCCCCCGCCAGCGAGAACGAGCGGGCGACGAAGCTCATGCGACCCGTAGGCTTGTAGAGATTGAAGCTGCCCTTAAAGCTTACCTGCATGCCGTCGCGCAAGTCGAAAGTGCGCTTAAGGTAGGCGCCCTTCCAGATGATACAGTCGACGGCCGCCGAGTCGTCCTTGATCTGAAAGTAGCAGTGGCCGCTTCGGGCGTTGGGACCACGGAAACCCGTGACCTCGCCTAAAACGCTCAGCTGCGGAATGGCATCGAGCGCGCCGGCGGCGATCTCCACCGCCTGGCTCACGCTGAGCTCCTTGCGCTCCTGATCGTCCGAACCGTCGAACTCGGCGGAAACGGCATTGCCGGTTAGATTCCAGCCTGCCACGCAGCCTCCTTCCGTTATCGTGCACAAGGGCTTCGGCCCTGCGCAAATTCAAGTCCAAAACATAGTACAGCGCCGCGGGGACACAAATCCCCACGGCGCCCAGCGACCCAATTTGTTATCGGTTGGAGTTTCTGTTGTAGCGAGCCATAAGGTAGAGCAGCTGAATAATCGAGGTGAGCGCCGCCGCCACGTAGGTGAGCGCGGCTGCCGTCAGCACCTTCTTGGCACCGTTGACCTGCTTGGAACTCATGCCCGACTGCTCGATATACGCCACGGCGCGGCGACTGGCATCGATCTCGACCGGCAGCGTAACCAGCTGGAACAGCACGCTAAACGAGAAGAAGACCAGCGCGAGGGTCGTGAGCCCCGCGATGTTCATGAACAGGCCCATGAGCAGCACGATCGTCCAGGTGTTCTGGGTAAAGTTGACGACGGGGACCAAAGCGGTGCGTACCTTCATCATGGCATAACCACTTTGACGCTGGGCGGCATGGCCCGCCTCGTGGCAGGCGACGGCAACGCTTGCGACCGACCCGCCCGAACGGTTGGCATCCGAGAGATACAGGTTGTTATCCTGCGGGTTGTAATGATCGGTAAGCTCGCCGGCAACGCCCTTTATGCCCACGGCGCTACAACCGTTGGCATCGAGCATGCGACGAGCGACCGTGGCGCCCGTATCGCCATCCGAGCGCACCTTAGACCACGTCTTGTACGTCGAGTTGATATAGCTCTGCGCGGCAAGGCCAAGCACTGTGCAGACAAGAACAACCAGCAGGTACAGCGGGTCGATGCCAAAGCCGTATCCATAGTAATAAGGCATGCGAATTCCTCCGAATCGAGTTACACGTTGGAGGCATTCTACCCACTCGACTGACCAGCAAATCAACATCGATGTTTTGGCAATGTCAGCGAAAACGGTCGAGAGCGAGCAAGGTGACGTGAAAGAGAAGCGTCGCGTACTTTGGTACGCGAGCGACGATTGAACGTCAGATTGCCGCTCTCGGCCGTTTGCAGCGTCGAGCTGTTACGCGGTTTGGTAAAACCGCGTAACTATATACCTATAGCAATTCAATTTTGCCATCTTTGACCGTCAACCCCATATTACCCGAGAGCAAATCGTCCAGACGCGAACCCACGAGCTCAAAACGCCAACCTTCGCGCAGGGGGCTCTGCTCGGGATGCTCGATGTAGTCGGCCAGGTCATCGCGCGAGGCAATGACCGAGGTCGCCACGCCCGAGCGCTCGGAGACCAAGCGAATAAGCGCATACATAAGGTCGGTCACGCTCTCCAACTCCGACGAAATCTGGCGATGCCCGCGCACCATGAGCGGCAGGCGATCGTGCGGGCAGCTCGCGCCGCGCTTGATGGCCATGAGCGCGCCTTCCACATCGCGCTCCCCCAGCTGGTCGGTGCCGCGGATGCTGCGGAACTCCTCGACGCGCACGGGATTGCGCTTGACGAGCGCCAGCAGCGTGTCGTCGGACATGACCCACTTGCGCGGGATGTTGTGGCGCTCGGCGCGATCCTCGCGCCAGGCGGCGAGCTCGCGCGCGATACCCAGCTGGTGACGGCTGCACGAATTGATGCGTTTGACCTTGCGGAACGCCTCGTGGCGATCAGCGCGATAGTGCGACTCGTCGGCCAGCGGGCGCAACTCGTCGAGCACCCAGTCCACACGGCCCAGCTCGCGCAGGCGGCTCATCATCTCGGTATAGGCAACAATCAGGTACTTGACGTCATCGATCGCGTACTCAATCTGCTTATCGGTCAGCGGGCGGCGCGACCAGTCGGTCAGCGACTCGGTCTTAGGCAACGAAACGCCGCAGAACGTCTGCACGAGCGCACCGTAGGAAATCTGCTGGCGCTCGCCCAAAAAGGCGGCGGCGACCTGCGTGTCAAAAATCGGACGCGGCAGCACGCCTACGGTATGAAGCATGACCTCCATATCCTGCGAGCAGGCGTGGAAGACCTTGGTCACGCTCTCGTCGGCCATAAGCTCGGCCAGCGGCGATAGGTCGTCGATCACCAGCGGATCGACCGCGACACTCTCGGCGGGGGTGGCAATCTGGACCAGGCACAGGCGCGGATGAAACGTGCGCTCGCGCAAAAACTCGGTGTCGACGGCGATCGCGTCGAACTCGCGGGCGCGCTGGCAAAAGTCGAGCAGAGCCTGATGTGTGGAAATGTACATATCAACCCATCGAATAAGGTTAGGCCCGAAAAACACGGGTAGGATATCGGCATTGCCCTACAACTATACTCGGTTAGTCACAGAACGGGAACGTAAGTATGCGCTGCCTTATCATCCACAACCCGGCATCGGGCCCCAGCTCAGATGAAATCTACGCATTCACGCACGCCCTTGCACAGGGCGGCGACGAGGTCGTGATGCGCTTTATCGGCGATGGCATGGAGCCCGAGGACGCCGTGGCAGACGTTCGCGAGTTCGACCGCGTGGTCGTCTCGGGCGGCGACGGCACCGTCTCCAACGTGCTCGACCAGATGCGCGGCTGCGGCGTTCCCACGCTCGTTTTCCCCTCCGGCACGGCCTGCCTATTCTTTAACAACATCGGCAATGCCCCCGAGGCAGCGGCGCTCGCCAAGGCATGCCGCGCCGGCCGCACGGTCAAAGTCGACATGGGCGAGCTCTTTTGGCTCGACGAGAACGGCAACGAAAAGCGCCATGGCTTTATCATCATCGCCGGCTCGGGCTTTGACGCTGAGATTATGATGAAGGCCGCCCCCACTAAAAACGACATCGGCGAGATCGCCTACTTCCTGTCGGCGCTCGCCACACCCAACCCCACGGTGGCGCACTTTACCATTGAGCATGACGGCATTGTCGAGGAGCTCGACGGCATCTGTTGCATGGCAGGCAACACGTCTGTCATCCAAAACGACATCAACCTGTTCCCCAACTGCCGCATGAACGACGGCATGGTCGACATCGCGGTCATCGAGCCCGTACGCACGGTACAGCTGCTTCCCACGGTAATCACCGCCGCGCTCGACCCCGCCGGCAAGGTGCTTGGCCGTCCGCAGTTCAAGATCATCCAGACCAAAGAAGCCAAGATCACCTGCACGCCGTCGCTGGGCATGCAGTTCGATGGCGAGATCATCTCCAGCAACTCGGGCGTCTTTGGTGCCCGCGCGCTTCCGCAATGCCTCGACCTCATCGTCGACGAATTCTCCCCGCTCGGAAAATAGGAGGACCCCATGAACGACAATCCCCTGCTCGGCTTTATCGTCATTGTTCTGGCCATGCTCGTCGGCTATGCGATTAACGTGATCCACCGTCGGAAGAAGTAAAACCACATTAGTATGATATTCATCCAGCTATCGACTCTCCCGCTGTTTATGCAAATTCTAAACAGCGGGAGAGTTTTCTTTTGAGTATTGTCTGGCGCTTTATTCCACTGCAGTAAATGCAGGGTGCCTTTATTTAACTAAAGCTACAAAATGAGTATTCTTATCCGCTCATCGCATATTTTATGACGCTCATCGAGTATTTCACCGAATCTAGTGAATACTTTTTAGACTTCCGATAGGCTAATAGATGTATTTATTAGCTGAAATCCTGCACGGTTCCGCGGGGTTTCAACGGTTGGGAGGGATCATGAGGTTTACTCATCCCGTCAACACGCTCAAGAAGCTTGGCTGCGGCCTTGCATTCGGAGCTGCGGCCATTATGGCCATGCCGACCTCGGCACTCGCTTGCACCCAGATCTACATGGGCAGCAAACTCACGGCGGACGGCAACACGTACTACGGCCGCGCAGAGGACTTTAGCACACGCTATATCAAGCACTTTGGCATTGAGCCTGCGCACAAGGACGGTAGCAAGTACACCTCGCTCGAATCCGGCTTTGAGTACAAGTCCACGGGCCCCACGTATCGCTACACCTTCGTTCGCGACAACCCCTCTCAGTGGGAAGATCGCTATGACGCTTATTCCGAGGCTGGCATCAACGAGAAGGGCGTCTCCTGCTCTGCCACGCTGAGCACCTCCTACAACGAGAAGGCCGAGGAGGCCGACCCCCTCACCGAGGAGACCGGCATCGGTGAATACAACTACGCCAGCGTCATCCTGGGCGAGAGCGCCACGGCCCGCGAGGGCGTCGAGCTCCTCGGAAGTCTGGTCGACGAGCAGGGCATCTGCACCAACGACCAGATCATCATCGCCGACAACAACGAGACCTGGCTGTTCGCCGGACTTTCTGGCCATCAGTGGATTGCCATGAAGCTCACCGACGACATCGCCTCGGTCAACCCCAACATCGGCAACCTTAACTACAAGGTTAACCTCGACGACACCGAGAACTGCCTCCATTCCAAGGACATTCAGACCATGCCCGAAGAAAAGGGCTTTGCCAAGTACTTCGATGACGGCCAGTTCGACGTTGCCCAGACCTACGGTGAGGAAATTAGCGAGCAGGCCATGCATTCTTGGTCGCGCTATATCCAGGGCCGCGATTACTTCATGGCTCCGCTTGCCGAGGGCACCGACTACGAGATCGTTAAGGACGAGCGCGAAGATGCTCGCGCCACGACCGGCGCCCTGGTCCACGAGATGCAGCCGCTGTTCTTCCAGCCCGGCAAGTCCGACTGGAACACCTTTGAGATGATCCGCAGCTTTGCTACTCGTGGCGAGAATGTCGCCGGCCTCAACGCCAACACCGACGGCGCCTATGCCATTGGTTCCAACCGCAACACCGAGATCCACACCTTCCAGATCCGTCAGGGCATGGACCCCGAGATCGCGACCATTCAGTGGGAGATGCTCTCCAACGCCGAATTCTCCGTCGCCATCCCCTTCTACTCCGCACTGCTCACCGAGGTCAGCCCCTACTTCAGCGATCAGGATGTCTCCTTTGATCACTGCGAAGAGGAAGACGTCGTGAACAACGAGGAGCCCAAGAACTCCATCAACTACGTCCTCATGGACATCAACACACTCGCCTATGAGAACCGCGACCACTGCGCCACCGGCGTCCGCGCCTATCTCGACGCCCTGCAGAAGGAACTCATCGAGCAGAACCTGACCGTCGACGATGCCATGCAGGCCACCGAGGACACCGAGGCCCGCACCGCCCTGGCCAACAAGGCCGGCAAGGCTGCCACCAAGAACACCTACCTCAAGTGCAAGGCTATGCTCGAGGAGATGCGTGACTACCTCAAGGAGGAGGATTTCTCCGAGGAGTTCGTCCCGAGTGACTACGATGCCGACAACGACTGCCTGGTCGAGTCCATCACCTACGCCGACGAGGCCCTCTCCGATGAGGATGTAGCCGAGCCCGAGGTCAAAGAGGAAGAGGCCACCGAGGAGAAGTCCGAGGGCAACAACATGGTTGCCATGGCCGTTGGCGCCGTCGTCATCATCGGCGTCTGCGCCTACGTGATCTATCGTCGCAAGAAGGCCTAAGGCCCTCATGTCCTAGCTGAGCGGGCAAGGCAGCGATGGCAGCCTCGTTCGCTCAGCCCGCTCTTTTGACCGGCGGGAAACCCGCCTGAAATCTTTTTAAAAAAGATTTCCCCGCACACACTTCGCTGTGCTATAGTGCAGCGCAACAGCAACTAGGTGCGACCGCGCCACGGCATCACGAAAGGAGCCACCAACATGAAGAACACGATGAACTCTCTCAACAACTGGTGGTGGCGTGATGCGAATTCGATCGGTCGACAGTGAGTCCCTCACGCCTGTTTTTGCGCTCTAGGTGATTGGAAGGCCTCCGGTTTCGACCGGGGGCCTTTTTCTATCTCGAGCCCGATCGCATTCGCATCACGCGCCTCCGCTTTTCTCTTGCACTCCCATTCCGAAAGGATTTTCACCATGTCTCAGAACACCACCGCCGCCCAGCCCCGCACCGTCCAGACCGCCGACCGCGGCAAGCTCGATGTCCGCGCCCTCGTCCTGCTCGCCATCCTGCTCGCCGCCGGCTTCATCCTCAACTTCACCGTCGGCAAGGCAATCTCGGGCATCTCGGGCGGCATGATCAGCCCCGAGTTCATCATCTCGGCCTTCTGCCTCACCATCCTGGTCGTTCGCCCCAACATCGGCCAGGCGCTCGTCATTGGCCTCATCTCGGCTGCCGTGATCCAGATCACCACCACCTCGCCGTTCTTCGATTTTGCCGCCGAGGGCATCGCCGCCATGCTCATGGCCGTCATCGTCAACGCTGCTGCCAAGGACGGACAGGTCAAGTCTGCCGTCGCCATCGTCGCAACGTTCGTGACCACCTTTGTCTCGGGCGTCATCTTCATGGTCATCAAGATGGCCATGCTCGGCGTGGTGGGCGAGCTCGCCGCCGCTATGCTGCCCGTCGTCGCCATGACCGCCGTCTTTAACGCCATTCTGGTCGGTGCCCTCTACTTGCCCATCCAGAAGGCCCTTAGGCTCCATTAACCCGCTCGGCTTTACGAGCCACCCCATCTTGGCGTTCATTCGTCGCTCGCGTACCCAAGTACGCTGCGCTCCTCTTTCGCGCCAACCTGGGGCCCCTCGTAAAGCCGTCTCCGCACTCCACCAACAAAGACTGTCCCAAACAACTAGCTCTTGGGGACGTTCTTAAACGACTAGTCATGTAAGAACGTCCCCAATGACTATGAAAGGTATCCATGGAAACGATCATCAACGTCGACGATGTCTCGTTCTCCTATGGCACGCAGACCGAGCAGGCGCTTAGCCACATCTCGCTCAGCGTGAACAAGGGAGATTTCATCGGCATCATCGGGCCCTCGGGCGCCGGCAAGTCCACGCTTTCCGCCTGCCTGTCGGGCGCCGTGCCCCACCACTACACCGGCACGTTCTTTGGGTCCGTCATGGTTGGCGGCCACGACACCTGCGAGGTCTCGCTCACCGACGTATCGCAGATCGTCGGCAGCGTGCTGCAGGATATCGACACGCAGATGGTCGCTTCGGTCGTCGAGGACGAGATACTCTTTGGACTCGAGAACTTTGGCGTTCCCCACGACCAGATCGAGCAGCGCGTGAGCGAAACGCTCGAGACCGTCGGCATCAGCGACCTGCGCGACCGCGAGATCGCCACGCTCTCGGGCGGCCAAAAGCAAAAGGTGGCCATCGCTGCCATCCTCGCCATGCGACCGCGCGTGCTCGTGCTCGATGAGCCCACCGCAGCGCTCGACCCCGCCAGCTCCACCCTGGTCTTCGAGACGCTACGTGAGGCAAACCGCGCACTTGGAATCACCATCGCCGTCGTTGAGCAAAAGGTCGCCCTGCTCTCGGAGTACTGCAACCGCGTGCTCGTGCTCAACCATGGCGAAATCGCGCTGCTGGGCGAGCCACACGAGGTCTTCGCGCATACCGACGAGCTCCGTGCCATCGGCGTCGACTGCCCTCGCGTCACGCGTATCTTCAATAGCCTCCAGGCCGATGGCCTGGTAAGCGGTACCCCTTGCTTGGATGTCGATGAGGCCGAGCGCCTGATTTCGGGCATCGTCGACCCCGCACACGCAAGCAGCGACATTCAGGCACCCGCCGGCTCACCGCACGCACCGTCGTTGCGCCCGCACGCCAAGGACGCCGAGCCCGTGCTCACCTTCGATCATGTTGAGTTTGCCTATCCCAATGGCGGCGCCGCCGTCCACGACCTCAACCTGACCCTCTATCCCGGCGAGCTCGTGGGCATCGTCGGCCAGAACGGTGCCGGCAAGACCACGCTCACCAAGCTGCTCACAGGCCTGCTTAAGCCCGCCTCGGGCAGCGTGCGCGTCACGGGACTGGATACCGCAGCCGTTCCCACGAGCCGTATCGCCCGCGAAGCTGCAACCCTCTTCCAAAACCCTGACCGTCAGATCTGCAAGGACACTGTGCTCGACGAGGTCGCCTTTGGCTTGGAGCTTGGCGGCATGGACCGCGCCGAGGCTCTGCGTCGTGCTCAACTCGTCATCGACCGCTTTGGCCTGCCTGCCGATGAGGCGCCTTTCTCGCTTTCGCGCGGTCAGCGCCAGATGGTGGCACTCGCCTCTGTCGTGGTCGTAGAGCCCAAGATCGTCGTGCTCGACGAGCCCACGAGCGGCCTTGATTACCGCGAGTGCATGACCGTCATGGAAACGGTGCGCACCATGGCCGAGCGCGGTTGCGCCGTTATCATGGTCTGCCACGATATGGAAGTCGTTTCGGATTTTGCCGAGCGCATCGTGGTGATGGCAAACGGCCGCATCCTCGACCGCGGCCGCACGCACGAGCTATTCTCGAACATCGATCTCATGCGGCGTGTCTACGTGGAGCCTCCCCAGGTTATTGAACTCTCGCGCCGTCTGGCATCTTCCGTCTCGCCCGCTTTTGCGCAGGTGAGCGAGGTCACCGATGTCGTTCGAATTACCAAGGAGATGGTCCACCGTGGTTAACGTCATCGACTACATGCCGGGCGATACGCTGCTGCATCGCCTGAACCCCGTTGTCAAGCTGGGCCTCGCCGCCGCCATCATCGTCGGCATCTTCTTATCCGACACCTATGTGGCGCTGCTGGGCTTTTTGGCACTCACCCTTGCTCTGGGTGCCTATGCCGGCGTCGTCAACCGTCTGTTCTCGCTACTCAAGTTGCTGATTCCGCTCGCGCTTATCATGCTGGTGCTCCAGCTGGCCTTTATGCGCGATGGCAACGTGGTGTGGGGCTTTATCACCGACACGGGCCTCATCACAGGATCGAAGGCCTGTCTGCGCCTGCTGGGCGTGGCGTTACCACTCATCCTCATGCTCATGGTGACCAAGCTCAACGACCTTGCCAACGCCTGCGTCGAGGTGCTGCACGTGCCGTATCGCTATGCCTTCACCTTTACCACGGCGCTGCGCTTTGTGCCGGCGTTTGGTCAGGAGATGAACGCCATCATGGAGGCGCAGACCGCACGCGGCGTCGAGTACGACACCAAGAACCCCATCAAGAAGCTTAAGCTCATGCTGCCACTGTGCGTGCCACTGCTCATCTCGAGCGTGGGCAAAACCGATGCCACGGCCTTGGCGGCAGAACAGCGCGGCTTCTATCTGCGTACGCGCGCCAGCTCGTACAAGCGCTATCCCATCACAGGGCTGGACATTGCTGTGCTTACTGTCAGTGTTGCGCTCATCGTCCTCGGCTTCCTGTTCTAGCCCATCGCCAATGGCAACCGACAAACGCAAAAGGCCCCGGATCGCATCGAGCGAGCCGGGGCCTTACTGTTTCCCCAGATAAAACCTGCCAAAATAAACCTGTCCCTTCTTGGCAGGTCGAGGGCTACAGGCGATAGAGTGCGCCGCTGCGGATGATGGATTCGCGCACCAACACGTCCATGGCGTCGAGGGTGATCTCGGGCATCTCGCGATACTTTTGCAGCACCGAGAGCTCCGTGCAAGCCAAAATGACACGGTCGCAGCCACTGCGGGCGAACTCCCACATCACGCGATCGAACTTATCCAT
This sequence comes from Collinsella sp. TF09-1AT, assembly GCF_003436895.1. Classification (NCBI taxonomy): domain Bacteria; kingdom Bacillati; phylum Actinomycetota; class Coriobacteriia; order Coriobacteriales; family Coriobacteriaceae; genus Collinsella; species Collinsella sp. TF09-1AT. Next base: position 27,524 of record NZ_QSRC01000006.1, read on the forward strand.
ATCGGGCTCACGTCCGGCCTTCACATCATCGTAGATAAGCGACATCACATCGTTCTGACGTTTCTCGCTGGGATAGACAACCTCGACACCTGCCGCCTCGCACTCGCGCCCGTAGACGCCGGCACCCACGGTGCCGTCGGTTCCCATAATGCCAATCTTGCGAACCGGCTCGGCCGGCATGCTCAGATTGGGATCGAACTCGCACTCCCCCATCACCGCACCCGCAAGGGCATAGCGAACCGACTCGCGCGGCATGTGAATGATCGGCACCCTGGTAAACGACTGGATCTGGTCGTAGAAGTAGTGTGACGTGTTGCAGGGAATGGCAATGTGCGCACAGCCCAGCGACTCGAGTGCCTGGGCACACTCTTTCATGGTCGCCAGCAGCTTGGCATGCTCGCCGGTCTTAATGGCCAGCGTGCGGTCGGGCATGGTCGACTTGGAGAGCACCACCATGTCGATATGTTCTTGATCGCAGGCAGCAGCCGTATGACGCACCACCTGGTCGTAGTAATACGACGTGGCCTCGGCGCCCATGCCGCCGATAACTCCCAGCTTTTCCATCGCCGCCTCCTTGGTGACGCTTGCGCAATTGCGCGTATCATACCCGCGCCCGCCCGATGTAAACCGGACGGGCGCCGCACTCATCTACTTGTAATACGTCTTGAACAGCTTAAAGTGGCGCAGCTTGGTGTGCCACATGCGCAGCCAGCGGTTAAAGACAAAGTCGCCCTTCATAAACGAAGGGTCGGCGCCCTTGCCTTCCTTGTCCAGGCGATGCACCTTCGCGCGCAACTCGGGATCCTTGACGTACTTGTCGACGACGCCCATGGGAACGACCATCCACAGGGCCTCGTCCTGCGCCGTCACAAACTCCGGCTCAAACGGGCGGTTGAACACATACTCGTCCACCACATACTTGGCAACGTTAAAGCCGCTGTTGGTGACGTAGTAGTTGCTGCGACCCTGGCGCGTGTTGAAATCGAAGAACTTAAACGAGCCGTCGCGCTCGTCGTACTTAACGTCAAAGTTGGAATAGCCCACAAAGTGAAGGTCCTCGAGCAACTTGCGCACGCCACCCATAAGCTCGTCATTGGGCTCGGTGATGATGCAGGCGTGATTACCGACGCCATGGGGCTGATGCTCCTCGAGCAGCACGTGGCCCAGGCACATCATGCGGACCTTGCCGTTGCGGTCGGAATAGCTGGTGAGCACGCGCATGTACTCGTCGTTGCCGGGCACGCGATCCTGCAAGATCAGGTCGTCGGTGTAGCCGCTGGCATACGAGTCGCGAATGACCTGTTCCAGCTCAGCACGGTCGGCAATCTCATAGGCCTTTTTCTGGCCCTCGAACTCGTGCTGCCACCACATGATGCCGTCGGAAGGCTTCAGGATCATCGGGTAAGGAAAATCGATCTGGTCGAGCACTTCGGCAGGTGCCTCGCCTTGGGCATTCAGCATCGCCATGGTGAAGGTAAAGGTATGCGGATAGGGCACGCCATGCTTCTCGCACAGCTCGTAGAAGATCTCCTTCTTCTGACACTGCTCAAGCATGCTATAGGGAGCGTAAGGCGCGACGATGTTATCCGCCAACTCATGGGCATCCTTGGCCTGAGCCACGAGGGCAACATAGTTATCTCCACAGCCCACAAGGACAATCGTCTTATCGGCATGCGCTTGGGCAATGCCGTTGACGGTCCTGAGCATCACGGGCATGGTATCGATATCCACGTTGGGCGTGTAGTCGATAATCTGACTGCGGTACGCGGGACCCGTCTGATACTTGCCAAAGACCAGACTCTTGACCTGGTACTCCTCGTAGAAGGCGCGCGCCACCGAATAGGCGTTGATGTCGCCACCGAGCAGCACGGGGATAAACTCACGCTCTGTAAACTGCAATGCCATGGATACTTCCTATCATCAACTGCCCATACGCTGAGCGGTCTTTATGCAACCTGTTTATTTTAACGTGCCGGGCCGTCTCCTCCTAAAGCTCCACCGTATCTATGGCAATCAACGCAATTATCTAGTATGAAAGCCGCGCTCACCGCGATAGGGCCCTGTAGTTGCAAAACCCCACGTTAAGAGAGCTTTCACAGCCCAAAACTCGCCCACAAACAGGTCCTCGTAACGTTAAAGTTGAACTCTATGGTTTCTCAACAATTCGATATAACTGCAGGTCAAAGCCAAAGCCTCAAGTTCAACTTGACCCTTTAGAACCTTTAAGGTTCAAGTTGAGGTCGAAAGCAGTAGTAGAATACCTTTCGAACCATAACCTACGATTGATTGCAGAGGGACTGGATGCAGCATTCGAACCATCGCACCGCAGCGCTCATCGCGTCGAAGCCGGCTCGTATCATCACGAGCGCCGCGCTCGCCGTTGCACTGACGGCCACGCCGATGCTCTCCCCCGTCGCGGCATATGCCGCCTCGCAGGCAACGCAGGATCAGCTTTCCGCCGCCCAGCAGAAGATCGAAGCCGCCACGGGCGCCTACAACGAGGCCCGCACCAAGCTCGAGGACCTTCAGAAGCAAATCGACACCAACGAGGCCAGCATCGAGCAAATCGAAGCCGAGCTTCCCGATCAGCAGGCCAAGGCAAGCTCCGCCATGCGCGACCTGTACAAGTACCAGAAGGGCACCAACCCCATCGTGAGCTTCCTGGTCAACGCGCAGAGCCTGGGCGAGTTCATCACGACCTGCAAGTACACCAACCAGATCACGAGCTCGAGCGTCGATGAGATCGATGAGCTCAACAAGATGCAGACCGAGCTCGAGCAGAACAAGACTGAGCTCGAGCAGGCCAAGTCCCAGCTCGAGGCCGAGCAGAAAACCGCCGAGGATGCACTGGCGCAGGCCCAGCAGCTTCGCAGCGAAGCCCAGGCAAAGGCCGAGCAGGAGAACGCCGCCGAGCTGGCCAAGCTCGAGGCCGACAAGGCTGCTGCCGCTGAGAAGCTCGCGGGCACTGGCGTGAGCGGCAACAACTCCAACAGCCAGGCAAATAACTCCAACACCACCATCGATACCACGGTGAACAACCCCAATACCGGCAACTCCGATTACGACTCGTTTATCAACGAGTGGACCAGCCGTATCGACAACTACCTCGCCGGCTCCCCCCTGGCAGGCCAGGGCTACAACTTTGCCGTGGCCGCCTGGAACACCGGTGTTGACCCTCGCTGGTCCCCCGCCATCGCCTGCATCGAGAGCAGCAAGGGCCTCTATTGCGCTAATTCCTACAACGCCTGGGGCTGGAGCGCCGTTGGCGGCGGTTGGCGCAGCTTTGGCAGCTGGGGCGAGGGCATCTCAGCCCACGTTGCCTATCTTGGTCGCAACTACGGCTCCACGCTTACCCCGGATGCCGCCAAAAAGTACTGCCCGCCCACGTGGCAGGACTGGTACAACAAGGTTGCCGGCCAGATGAACCGCATCTAGCTATAGCTGCAAAGGGCCCCAATCGGGGCCCTTTTTCTTTGAGCAGTACGCCACATTAGGTAACAATGCCGGTCGCATTGCCGATGGCAACAACCACGATCATTATGGCGACTATAATCCCCAACGCTTTGAGCCACAGGGTGACAAACCCACGACCCCGATAGCGATCGAGCACGGGAAAGCGACGCCGAAGCCTGCGGCGGTCGAGCATGCCAAACGCAATGAGCACCACCATGCCATCGACCATAAGAAAATACTCAAGGGCCAAAAACCACGTTGGATAGCTACGGTTGGCTCCCGTGGGCTGGAACACGGCAAAATGGCTTCCGACGAGCAGCAGCAAGGTTGCTGCATAGATAAAGCCGTTCCATATACGCCCGATGGGCTCCGGGATCCGCGAAAGCAGGCCCTTGTGGCAAGGGGCCACCGTCGAGACATCTTGGGACTGTCGCGCGGTGGATGCCGCCGTTTGCGGAGCAGTCTGCGTCGCTGAAGGCTCCGTCTCGCCAATCGAGCCAGGCCCAGGCAGGCACAGCTCATATGCCGCGCGCGCAGCGTGCCCGAGCGCCTCCGCGCTTGCAAAGCGCTTGGCCGGATCGAGCGCCATCGCCATGCAGACAACATCGGCAAGCGGGGCGGGAACGCCACGCGCCTCGCATTGCTCGCGCATGTTCCGTCCCGGCTTAGGATCGATCCCCGTCAAGCAAAAGAACAGGAGTGCGCCGAGCGCATAGACATCGCTACGCACGCTCGTCTGCCCAAAACCATATTGCTCGGGCGGCGCATAGGGTCGCGTTCCAAACTTAACCGTGTCGGCATCGGCTCCGTCACGCCATACCCGCGCAATCCCCAAATCGATAATCACCAGTGACGAAAAGGTCATACCCGCGTCGGCCGTATATCGCACACCCGAGACGATAATGTTCGAGGGTTTGAAATCACGATGAATCACCGGCACCGGACGCTCTCCGGCCACCGCAAAGCCGGCATGGAGCTCAGCGGCTGCATCGCAAAGGGCGCCAAACAGATCGCACGCATAATCGGGTGTCGCGCCCAAACGTCCCACCAGGGCCTCAAGCGTTTCGCCTTCGATATATTCCATGACCACGCAAAGCTCGTCGCCCACGCGGCGGCAATCGACAATCCGGGGCAAGTGCTCATAGCGTCGTCCGGCGCGCTGGGCCGCAAACAGACGCTCATATACCCCGCCAATCTGGGCCGATGCGTCGATACGCTTACGAACAAAGGGGCCGAGAGACCCTCCGCCAGAGCCCTCAAAGTACACGAGCTCGGTCGTCTCGACATCCGAGCGCTTGAGCACCCGGTCTACGCGATAGCTGTCGTCGCGATCGAGCGACGCCAGGTGCTCGGCAAGCGCTGCGGTCAGCTCGTCATCAGAATATGTTGGGCTCTGAGTATCCATAGCGTCCATAATAACGCAGGGCACGGGCGCCCCATGACGCCCATGCCCTGCATGTTTGAAATATCGTGAGGTGCTCTTCCGCCGGCAGACAGCCGCTAGCTCACCGTCTCCTCGCCAAAGCGGTATAGCTCCTCGTTTACCTTTTGCAAGCTGCAGCCGCGATCGATGCAGAAAATGATGATCGCATCACGGCGGTCCTTGCAGTTGAGGACGTTGGCGCCCGCCGCCGTCAAGGCGCGGTTGGCCTCTTTGAGCGTCAGCGCCATGGCAAAGGCAATCTGCAGCACCTTATTGCGACTCGGATGCCGCGTGCCGGTAAAAATCTGATAGCCAAACGTCTCGTTGAGGTCGGCCATACGGACCACGCGCGAACGCTCCAGTCCCTTTTCCTGCAGCAGCTGCTTTAGGTAATCAGAAAGCGATGGGGCGGCAAAGTCGTGTTCCCTTATGTAGCCATCGATACTTGGCGCGTCGAGAAGCTCGTCGAGCAGCTCCTCGGTCAGTTTTTTATCGGGCACGCGGCTTCGCCTCCCCAGCTCGCACAGTAATCATGTTATTAATTCTAGTTAAAAGCCGCTCACATCAGAACGCTCCCAGCTGGCAACCTGGTCGGGAGATACCGTACTCAACGCTTCGAACTTCCAGGTGCCGCCCGCTTTTAGATGGTTAGTGTTCGCAAGAGCCGTTCCCACCTGATTGCCGTCCGCGTCATACAGAACATACTCAATCTGAATGTAGCTTTGCTCTTTATCCGTATTATTGGTCAACGTGCCGGTGATCTTATATGCGAACTGATTAGACGTATCCCCTGCCTCATCCGAAACCGTATAGGGCTCTTGTGCCTCTTTTTGTTCCTCGACCTGCTGGGTCTGCTCAGCAGATTTTGCCGCATCACCCGTAGAAGAACCAGACGAGTTGCCACCCATAGAACCTACGGCCCCGACAACAACGAGCACCACGATGACGCCCAAAATGATCTTGCCGATCGGTTTCTTTCCCTCTTTTGCCATTATGCATCCTTCCAACTATCCGGCCACCGTGCCGGCACACAGCACATCGTAGAAAGGATTGAACTTGGATTCATTAGCTGAGAGCTAAGGCTGCGGTAAACGGCCAATGCAGTTATCCAAACGCCGAGCAAACGCACTTTACGCGACCGTCTGCTGGCAGTGCATCAACCCACCGTGACGGATTCCCCGGTAAAGGTGCTCACAACCAACAGGATAAAGAAGGCCAAATAGCTGATGCTCAGCAGGTAGGCGATGACCAAAAGGCAATCCATTCTACATTGGTCTTACCGTCGGCGCGGCGCTGTTCACGACTGCGATAAAGCCAAATCGTCACGCCGATGGCAGTGATAAACAGTACGAGTGCCGCCGCAGCCAGCCCAGCAAGCACAAACATCACGCCAATGCTCACAGCGATGACCGGAAGCAGCAGCAAACCGCACCCGCATCCACCCGGACTATATACGGCAGACTGTCGGCGTCGCCTCATCGTCACTCCATCACAAGCAATCGTTTGTAGACATTGAGGCCTTTGAGCAGGATTTCCTCGTCAAAGAGCATGGTATCGGTATGCAGGGCGCTTGTGGCATAGGCAGGACAGCCATCCGAATCGATCGGATTGCCTTGGCCCTCCGGCACACCCGCGCCCAGCAAGAAGAACACGCCTGGCAGATGGCGCTGATAGAAGGCGAAGTCCTCGGCAATTAACAGCGGTTCATCCACGAGTTGCAGCTCGGGCAAAGCAGGTGCGACGCTGGCAAACAGCTCGGGGTCGTTGTCGACCGGCGGATACCCTTCAGCAAAGTCGAGATCGTACGTACAGCCCGTAGCGGCGCACGCCTCATCAAGCACGCGGCGCACGCCCTCTCGCGCACGGTCGAACATATTGTCCGTAAACACGCGCAGGCTGCCGGCCACGTGGGCCTCCCCCGCCACGGCGTTGCAGACGGTGCCGGCCTGCAGCAGGCCAAACTTACCGATACAGGGTCCATCGGCGCCCAGCTCGTCCATCAGCTCGCGCTCGGCGACCAAGAACTTGGCAGCTGCCAGCGCCGCATCGCGCGATTCCTCAACCGGAACCCCATAGGTCTTGGCGATATGGATGCTCGTCCCGTGAATGTGCACATGCGTCTCGCTCGAACGCGCCAGCAGCGGACCGGGGCAGCTCGCCAGCGTGCCGGCGGGAAGGTCGGGCCACACGTGAAAGCCAAAGATCCGGTCGGCGCCATAGCGCTCGAATACACCGCTCTCGCACACCGTCTTGGCGCCACCGGTCGTCTCCTCGGCCGGCTGGAACACAAAGAGCACGTTACGTTTAATGGTGCCCGGCTGCTCGCGAATCGTACGGCCGACATACGTCGCGGCGGCAAGCGCCATGGCCATGTGCCCGTCGTGCCCGCAAGCGTGCATCTTACCGGGATGAGACGAGGCGAAGGCAGCGCCCGTGGCCTCTGCAATGGGCAGCGCATCCATGTCGGCGCGAATCGCCGTGGCATGCGCGGCACCAACGCCAGCGTCAAAGAAAGCGCAGACGCAGCTGGGGCATGGATGGGTCAGCTCGCAGTCGAGCGGCGCCAACACGCCCTCGATATAGGCGATAGTCTGCGGAAGATCGAAATCGAGCTCCGGAATGCGATGGAGATCGCGGCGATAGCGACGGAGTTCTTGGAGTTCGGTCATAGAAAATCCCTTCGTAAGGCACATCTGTTGCAACTTATTGTGATACAGGATTGTGGCACACATGTTTCCAGCATATCCCTGCATTTTTTAAACGTTATATACGAATACTCTTGTTTGGTAAAGTGCAACGTGGTAGGGTCTTTACCACTTGATAGAGGCGCGGGCACGAAGAGCCGCGGGCGAGTCGGCAGACTTTGACCCCGTGGGGAGGCGAAACCCGCCGAACTGGGTTTTTCGGGCACGAACAGCCTGGTGGGCCTGCGGGAAACACCCGCAGGACTGTCTGCAGCAATGCGGGAGCGCTATCCGGACATTGGGTCCACGCTATGCGGATTCGATGCGCAGGTAGCGCCGTCTGGATAGCGAGGTTTACGGGACATGTCATTGACTCCCAACGAGGCATATGCGGCAAAGAAGCCGTTTGTGGACAAGGAAACGCTCGAGCATATCGTTGAGCAGTTCCCCACGCCGTTTCATCTATACGACGAGGCGGGCATCCGCCGCAACATGCAAGAAGTACGCGACGCCTTTGCATGGAACCCGGGCTTTAAGGAATACTTTGCCGTCAAGGCCAACCCTAACCCGGCACTTATCTCCATCCTCAACGAATACGGCTGCGGCTGCGATTGCTCGAGCTATACCGAGCTCATGATCGCCCGCTCACTGGGCATCACCGGCCACGACATCATGCTCTCGTCCAACGACACGCCGGCGGCCGACTTTGAGCTCGCCGACAAGCTGGGTGCCATCGTCAACTTTGACGACATCAGCCACATCGAGTTCTTTGAGCACGTTGCGGGGCCAATCCCCAAGACGGTCAGCTGCCGCTTTAATCCGGGCGGTCTGTTCCAGCTCTCCAACGGCATCATGGACAACCCGGGCGACTCCAAATATGGCATGACCACCGAGCAGCTTTTCGAGGCCTTCCGCATGCTCAAGGCCAAGGGCGCCGAGGACTTTGGTATCCACGCATTCCTTGCCAGCAACACCGTCACCAACGACTACTACCCCAAGCTCGCGCGCATCCTCTTTGAGCTTGCCGTGCGCCTGGAGAGCGAGACCGGCGCACACGTCGCCTTCATCAATCTGTCCGGCGGCGTCGGTATCCCCTATCTGCCCGAGCAGCAGGCCAACGACATCCACGCCATCGGTGAAGGGGTACACACGGCCTACGACGAGATTCTGGTTCCCGCCGGCATGGGCGATGTGGCGATCTGTACCGAGATGGGCCGCTTTATGATGGGCCCCTATGGGTGCCTGGTCACCAAGGCCATCCACGAGAAGCAAATCTACAAGGACTATATCGGCGTGGACGCCAGCGCCGTCGACCTCATTCGTCCCGCCATGTATGGCGCTTACCACCACATCACGGTGATGGGCCAGCCGGGTGGCGACGACAAGACCACAAAGCCCGTTACGGACACCTACGACATCACGGGCAATCTGTGCGAGAACAATGACAAGTTCGCCATCGACCGCGAGCTGCCGCATATCGACATGGGCGACCTGCTCGTGATTCACGACACCGGCGCGCATGGCTACTCCATGGGCTATAACTACAACGGCCGTCTGCGCTCCGCCGAGGTCCTGCTGCGCCCCGATGGCTCGGCAGACCTCATCCGCCGCGCCGAGCGCCCGGGCGATTACTTTGCCACGCTCGACGTGCTGCCGTGCGGCCGCGAGCTGCTGGCCAAATCGCGCGCCGATGCCGCCCGCCGTCGCGCTCAAGACGAGCGCCTAGCAGTCGCCGCCCAATGGAACAAACGCGTCCAGATCGCGGAAGCGAAGGAGAAGAACATGGATATCCGCAATCTCGAGGGCTCAATCGTCGCCCTTGTCACGCCGTTTAAAAAGGACGGCAGTGTCGACTTTGACGCACTTGAGCGCCTTATCGATTTCCACCTGCAAAATGGCACTGACGCCATCCTCACCCTGGGCACCACCGGAGAGAGTGCCACGATGACCGACGACGAGGACAACTCCGTTGTCGCCGCAGTGGTCAAGCAGGTTGCGGGCCGCGTCCCCGTTATTGCCGGCTCGGGCTCTAACTCCACGCAAACCATGCTCACTAAGTCGCTCACTTACCAGGGCCTGGGTGCCGATGGTCTGCTGCTCATTACCCCCTACTACAACAAATCTAACGAAGAGGGCATCTACCAGCACTTTAAGACCGTGGCCGACGCCGTGGACATCCCCTGCATTTTGTACAACATCCCCGGCCGCTGTGGCTGCGGTATCAGCGAGCGCAACGTAGAGCGCTTGGCCGCGCACCCCAACATCATGGGCATCAAGGAGGCCTCGGGCAACGTCGCCTACGCGGCCAAGATCGCCCACCTGCTGTCCGATGACTTCCGCATGTACTCGGGCGAGGATGCACTCACCGTGCCGCTCATGAGCCTAGGCGCTTCGGGTACCATCAGCGTGTGGGCCGACGTACAGCCGCAGCTCGTGCACGACATGTGCCGCGCCTATCTGGACGGCGACGTAGCGCGCGCCCGCGATATCCAGATTGCCGGCCAGCCGCTCATCAACGCCCTCTTTAGCGAGGTCAACCCCATCCCCGTTAAGGAAGCGCTCGCCCAGATGGGCATGATCGAGGCAAACTACCGTATGCCGCTATGCCCCATGGCAGACGACACGCGAGCCGCACTTACCGATACTCTGAAGGGAGCTGGTCTGCTTGATTAAGACCGTCATTATGGGAACGGGCCGCATGGGCTCGCTCATCCGCACTACCGCCGAAGGAATTGTCGACGCCGCCGGGCAGCCCGCTTTTGATATCGTGGCCCAGATTGGCTTCGATTTGAGCGAGCTCGAGAACGCACCGGCTGCCGATGTGATTATCGACTTCTCGAACGTCGTGACCTTCGACGCCGTCGTCGCCTATGTCGAGCGCACGGGTACGGCGTTGGTCTCGGGCACCACAGGCTACACTCCCGAGCAGATGGACCGCCTGCGTGAGCTGGGCCAGAACGCCCGCGTTATGCACTCGGGCAATTACTCCATCGGCATCGCCGCCCTGCGTCATCTAGTGGCCCAGGCCACGCGCGAGCTGCCCGGCTTTGACTGCGAGATTGTCGAGACGCACCACAACCAAAAGGTTGACGCCCCCAGCGGCACCGCCAAGCTGCTGCTCGACGCCGTAGTCGAGGCCGAGCCCGAGGCAGGCTACCACCCCGTCTACGGACGCGAGGGCATGTGCGGCGCGCGCGACCCCAAGGAAATCGGTATGCACTCGTTGCGCGGCGGCACCGTCGCCGGCGTGCACGAGGTGAGCTTCTTTGGCCAGGACGAGGAGGTCACGCTCACGCACCGTGCCACGAGCCGCCAGATCTTCGTCAACGGCGCCCTGGCCGCCGCCCAGAAGCTCGTCACCCGCGAGCCCGGCTTCTACACGTTCGACCAGATCATGTTTGCCTAACCAGGTATCAACCGGATCCACCCAAAGGAGAGACAGCATATGAGCAACGCAGCCGAGATGGATGCACAGGAGATTATCAACTACATCGCCACCGCGCCCAAGAAGACGCCCGTCAAACTGTACGTGCGCGAAAAGCCCGGCATGGAGGTCCAGTGGGGCAACGCACGCGTCTACGGCGATTGCCGCGGCAAGACCGTCATTGGCGACTGGGATGAGCTCAAGGCAATCCTCTACGCTAACGACGATTCTATCGATTACTACGATGTGGAGAACGACTGCCGCAACTCCGCCGTGCCCATGCTCGACCTTAAGGGCATCAACGCCCGCATCGAGCCGGGCGCGATCATCCGTGACCGCGTCGAGATCGGCGATCGCGCCGTCATCATGATGGGCGCCATCATCAACATCGGCTCCGTCATTGGCGAGGGCTCCATGATCGACATGGGCGCCGTGCTGGGCGGCCGCGCCACCGTGGGCAAGAACTGCCACATCGGCGCTGGAACCGTGTTGGCAGGCGTCGTTGAACCCGCAAGCGCCACGCCCGTCATCATCGAAGACGACGTCATGATCGGCGCCAACGCCGTGGTCCTGGAGGGCGTGCGCGTGGGCAAGGGCGCCGTCGTGGCCGCCGGTGCCGTATGCGTCGAGGACGTCCCCGCCGGTGCCGTCGTGGCCGGTGTCCCCGCCCGCGTCATCAAGATGCGCGACGAGAAGACCGACAGCAAGACCGGCCTCGAGGAAGGCCTGCGCCAGCTTTAAAAGTTACGCGGTTTTGACAAACCGCGTTTTCGCTGACGTATGCTCAACCTGCGGCGCAGTGTCAGCAACCAAGCCGAAAACAAAAAAGGCCGAAGCACCATCGGGGCTTCGGCCTTCATCATCTCAGAGTTCCGTCGTATTCAACCATGGCAGACTGCTTCAACAGACGCGCCGTGGCCGTCTTATAGACCTCGGAACGGTCACGCCGCCCAATTGCTACAATCTCGGCAATCTCAACTGTTCCGTCCTCTCGAATTCGAAAAATCATTCGGAGTCCCGCGTTTCGCCATTTGATCTTCTTGCAGCCGGCAAGCTCACCGTGAAGCGGCGTTCCGATTTCATCGGCGCGCGTCTTTAATTTTTCTATTGCAATGCGCACGAGTCTTCGCTGAGAACCATCAAGCTTTTGATATTCCTTCTCGACATCTCGATTCAAAAAGCCGATGACAAAATGCCCACTCATTCGAAAAGGTCCTCGTCGGAAATCGCGTCGGGATCCATTGACTCAAACTCTGCGAGCTCATCAGGAGTTAAGGCGTCCTCAAACGGAATAAACTCGTGCGGACCGTTCTTGATTCGGTCCGCCGCGATGCGATCAATCTCAAGTTCGCGCAGGTACTGCAGCGCACCGTACATTTCCTCATAGGCGGCATAATCGACAATCACGGTATCGATATCGTTATGGTCTGCAATGAATTGCGGGGCACGCTTGGCGCGCTTGCGTATGGCGGATAAAGACTTGCTTGCTTCGGTAGCAGAAACAACCTGGTCTTTCGTAAACACCGGTTTTTCCAGAACAAGTGGGGACATTTTTGACCTCCAAAAAAATAGTCTGGATTATATTTCCAAGTATACATCGAAATATAATCCAGACTTTTATTCAAAAGTAAAAAGCTTTATCGATTCTCGATGCTGCCAATATTCTTGAGCTCGATGCAGATGAGGCCGTTGGGTTCGTTGACGAACTCGATGTACTCGGAGTTCGAACCCATCTCGGCCGGAAAGCTGATCTCGATGCCCGTGTCGGTACGAATCTTGTGATTGCGCACCGCCGCGCGTTCTACCTGCTTGCGCTCCACGGGCACGCGCTCGGGCACCTTCTCTTCGGTCAGTGCCGCGCGTACGCTTTCCTTGATGACCGGCTCGTCCTCAAAGACCTCGTCGACGATATCCCAAGGCGGCAGTTCCTCGTCATCCTCGACCTTCTCGGCAACGGCAGCTTTGACCTTAGCCAGTGCCACAGCTGTGTTAGCACCGTGCTCCTCGGCGACTTCCTCGACCACACGCGTCACGGTGTCGATGACCTCCTTGCCCGATACGCCCGTGTCGCACTGCAGCAGGCCATCGGGGATAAGCATACGGTCCTCACCGGCAATCTTGCGCTTCTTGTCCACATAACCGATCTCCATGGTGCTCGCGCGCACGATGGCATAGCTTGGCACCTTTTGTGAAGGATTCGGCAGGATAGCATAGTGGCGCGTGATGTCGTTGCGCACCTCGCCCTCCTCGCGGCCCACTTCGTGCATAAAAGCCTGCTTGGAGCCCAGCAACATCACGGCAAACCAGCGGGCATCCTCGTCGTCGTCAAAGTCGGCCACGAGCACATCGGTGGACTCGGCTTTTTCGGCCTTGGTGAGCTCGGAGGAAATGAACTCCGCAATCTGCTGCGACAGGTCCACGAACTCGCGCTCGCCAAAGAAATAGCCCTTGAGCTCGCCGCCGAATGCGGAGTTCTCGGCAAACGTGGCGCGCTTGTTATCGGCCGATGTACGGGCACGGCGCAAATGTGTGGTCACAAAGTTGCGCACGGTGCGGCTCTCGATATCGAGCTCTCGCTGGCTCATGACGTTGACGGCAGAGTCAAAGTCCAGGATATGCAGAATCGCGTGATTGATTTTCATATACGGCATTCCGTTCTAGATCGAATTGAGCACGAACCAGTATAGCGGTCGAGCCCGCCCCAGGCGCATCGAAGATTGGTGCATCGGGGACAGGTTGCTTTGCACCAATGGCTAGCGCAGGAGCTCGGACTGCCAAGCCTCGAGCTGTTCTGCCAAACTCTTGCCGGCAGCGGGCATGTCGATCTGGGGTCGTTTGGGCAGCAGTGCGCATTTAAGGATTGCCGCGATGGTCTGCGAGACAAAGCGTCGCGTATCCTTGTCAAAGCCTTGCGCAGTCTGGAGCATCACGGGCAGGCTCTCGCGCAGATTCCCGGCGATATCCGCAAACCGCTCAGCACCCGTAGCCTCAAGCACGGAGAACAACGCATCTACAAAACGCTCGCGCTCGCTAGGCGACACCGCAAGCAGCATCTCGCGAATGGAGCCATCAACGTATCGAGCACCGGCGGACAGGCGCTCACAGTACACGAAGTCGCGACCATCAACCACCCAGCTAAAGGGATTGTGCTGCAGCAGGCTGAACTCGGTGCTCTCAACGATGGCATAGTCCTCCTGCGTCTCGAACATCATGCCAAAAATCGACGACCGAGGTAGCGTCTTGTCGATTCGACTGGATAGATCAGCGAAGGCGCTGCCGTTCAGAAACTCCTCGACGAAGCCCGGACCATCATGGGAATACGCCCGTTCGATTCGCTCACGGGCGACATCGGAGCACATCGCCGCACCGTACACCGCAAGGTTTCCACCCTTGGAATGACCTCCGCACAAAAGCGGCCCGTCAATCGTATCCGCTGCCTCGTCCACATAACGCGCCGCGGATTCCTGGGCCGGCACAGGACACCGGAACGCCATGTTAAAGTCCTCTTTCCAGCCCACAATCGTGCTGTCGGTCCCCCGGAAGGAAAGATAGCTAAACCCCGCCGGAAATCGGAACGTCATAGCCGCAAACTGCTCTGTCACCACCACATCGCTCACGGCACGATAGCCGCAAACGTGCACGCCACGGTAGCGAGGGCTTGCTGCCACGGCCTCCAACAAGGCCCTGCTCCCCTCCGGATCCCACAGGTCGCCAATCATGTCCCGGTAGCACTCGGCACGCAGCAGCTCGCGTACGTCAAGACCCTGCCAGCCGGTAAGCTCCGGCATATCCCCCGGCAAACGCAAATAGGACAGCCACGCAAAGACCAGGCTATCCACAGCGCAGAACGACCGTTCCTCAAACGGATCAAACGCCGTCTGGGCATAGGTCAAAAAATTAGGCGAATCCGACATGGCTCTCCCATCAACAATGGCGCAAAGCAACCTGTCCCCCTTGCACCAAAAAGGCGCCCGGGTCGTGTGGACCCAGGCGCCTTCATTGTAGCTTGCTGGCAAACGAGCCTAATTTAGCAGGAGAAGTCGACGCTGTCGATGATGTCCTTGAGGGCCTTGGCGGAGACGGTGAGCTCATGCTGCTCGTCATCGTTCAGCGGCACGGGGACGCGGCAGACAACGCCGTCGCGGCCAACGACGGTCGGCATGGAGATGGCAAGATCGGACAGGCCGTACTCGCCCACCATGAGCGAGGAGACGGGCAGAACGGTCTGTTCATCGCGCATGACGGCAGTGCAGATGCGCTTAACGGCCATGGCGACGCCGTAGTAGGTGGCGTGCTTCTTCTCGATGATGGTGTAGGCGGAGTTCTTGACGTCCTCGGCGATGCGCTTCTCGGCAGCCTCATGCTCCAGATGGCCGTGAAGCTCGCAGAAGGTGTTCAGCGGAACGCCGGCAACCTGAGCGCTGGACCAAGCGACAAACTCGGAGTCGCCGTGCTCACCCATGACGTAGGCCTGAACGTCGCGCGGATCGACCTCGACGTGAGCGCCGAGCATCTGCTGCAGACGGCCGGTGTCGAGCACGGTGCCGGATCCGATGACGTGGCCCTCGGGCAGACCGGACATCTTGATGGCGGCATAGGTCAGAACGTCGACCGGGTTGGAGACGATGAGCAGAATGCCGTCAAAGCCGGACTTCTTAATCTCGGGAATAATGGACTTAAAGATGTTGACGTTCTTGTTGACCAGGTCTAGGCGGGTCTCGCCGGGCTTCTGGGCAGCGCCAGCGGTGACGACGATCATAGCGGCGTCGGCGACATCGGAATAATCGCCGGCATAGATCTTCATCGGCTCGGCAAACGTCATGCCGTGCGCGATATCCAGTGCCTCACCCTCGGCGCGGTTCTTGTCCACGTCGATGAGGACCATCTCGGAGAACAGACCACTCTGCATCAGTGCGAACGCCGACGACGAACCGACGAAACCGCAGCCGACAATAGCGACCTTCTTCTCGTTAACCATTACTTTCTCCCATCTCTCTCCACAAACAGGCCGCCCGGGAACGACCCAAGCGGCTTGCCGTAATCCCAATATAGCCAATCGGGACTTTGATTATGCGCCTATTCGCAGCCAAAAATCGACCGTTTACCGAAATTGTTTGCAGAATTCGTAAGATAACTGCCCGAAATCGGTTTCGAACTATTGACGCGCCTAAATGTCTTTTTAATACAGACCCGCCTCGCGAATAGCCTCGACGGCCAGAGCGATCTGATCGGGCGGCAAGACCAGCGCCATGCGCACGTGCCCCTCGCCCGAAGGCCCAAAGCTCGCACCCGGCGTCACCACAACGCCGGCCTTCTCCATGAGCTCCTCGCAAAACGCCATGGAATCGGTACGGCCGCCGGGAAGTTTGGCCCACACAAACATCGAACCATGCGCGTTGGGACGCTCCCAGCCCAAGCCCTCAAGGCCGTCGCACAGGGCATCGCGGCGCTCCTGGTACTTCAGACGCTGTGCCTCAACCTCATCGCGCGGACCGTTCAGGCAGGCGATGGCAGCCTTCTGGATCGGAAAGAACATACCGAAGTCAATCTGGCTGCGCAGCTTGGCAAAGGCCGAGACCACGTCCTCGCGACCGACCAAAAAGCCGATGCGGGCACCGGTGACGTTAAACGACTTGGAAAGCGAGAAGAATTCCACGCCCACCTCGAGCGCGCCGGGATACTGCAAAAAGCTTCCGCCCGGCTCGCCGTCAAACACGATATCGGAGTACGCGTTGTCATGGACGATGAGCAGGTCATGCTCACGGGCAAAGGCGATAATCTCCTCGTAGACTTCGGGCGTGCCCACCGAGCCAACCGGGTTGGCGGGCAGCGACACGATCATGTACTTGGCACGATCGGCCACTTCGGGATCGATGCCCGCCACATAGGGCAGGTAATTATGCTCGGCAACCAGCGGATAGTATTCGAGCTTGGCATCGGCGATCTTGGCACCCGCCTCAAAGACCGGGTAGCACGGATCGGGAACCAGAATGGTGTCACCCGGATCGAGCAGCGCCAGGCCCAAATGGCCCACGCCCTCCTGCGTGCCGTTGCACGACTGCACCATGGACGGCGTGATGCCCGAAACGCCAAAGCGGCGCTCGTAGTAATCGCACACGGCCTGCTTAAGCTCGGGCAGATCGCGCAGGGCATACTTCCACATCTCGGGGTCCTGGGCGGCCTGGACCAGCGCCTCGACCACGTGGTCGTACGGCTTAAAGTCAGGCGTGCCCACGCTCATGTTGTAAATGGTCTTGCCCTGGGCCTTAAGCACAAGAAGCTTATTATTGAGCGAGGCAAATACCTCCGCGCCAAAGCGGTCGAGACGCTCCGATGCCTGCATGGTGCCACCTTTCGATATAAAAAACGCGGCGTTCCGACAAGAGCGCCGCGCGATACGGGCCATCAGATTGCAAAAGTGTAACGCTTGCAACCCCCGTATTGGTTCAATTTAGCCAACCTTAGTCAATCGGATTGAGCGCATCGATCTGCGCAAGCCACAGACGCGAGCTGGCGTCACTCGGCATACGCCAATCGCCACGCGGGCTGAGCGTCACCGAGCCCACCTTGGGGCCGTCGGGCAGGCAGCTTCGCTTAAACTGCTGGGCAAAGAAGCGGCGGTAGAACGTACGCAGCCACGTGTGGACGGTCTTGGCGTCGTAGACGTCCTCGAAGCTCTTGAGCGCCATGCGGTAGATCTTGCCCGGCTCAAAGCCAAAACGCAGCAGGTAGTAGAGGAAGTAGTCGTGCAGCTCGTACGGGCCCACCAAATCCTCGGTCTTCTGCGCAATCTCGCCGTCGCCCGTGGGCGGCAGAAGTTCGGGAGACACCGGCGTATCGAGGATATCGAGCAGCACCTCGGCGATGCGTTCGCCAAAGACATCGGCCGCATAGCGCACCAGATGACGCACGAGCGTCTTGGGCACGCTCGCGTTGACGGCATACATACTCATGTGGTCGCCGTTATAGGTAGCCCAGCCGAGCGCCAGCTCACTGAGGTCGCCGGTGCCGATGACAAAACCGCCGGCCTGGTTGGCAAGATCCATGAGAATCTGCGTACGCTCGCGCGCCTGGCTGTTCTCGTAGGTCACGTCCTGAACTGCCGGATCGTGCTCGATATCTTTAAAGTGCTGTTCCACGGCCGCATGAATCGAGACCTCGCGGAAGCTCACACCCAGGTCGCGAGCAAGCGACTCGGCATTGGACTTGGTGCGGCACGTCGTGCCAAAGCCCGGCATGGAAACCGCCGTGATACCCGTACGCGGCAGGCCCAAGGCGTCGAACGCACGCACGGTCACGAGGAGCGCCAGCGTGGAATCGAGGCCGCCCGAAAGGCCGATGACGGCCGCCTTGGTGCCCGTATGGGCAAGGCGCGTCTTGAGGCCCGCGGTCTGCAGATCGAGGATGGTCTCGCAGCGCTCGGCCAGATCGCCATGGTCGGCCGGCACAAAGGGCGCACGCGGGAAAACACGGTCGATATCGTAGGCATCGCGCAGAACGGGCTCTTCGGCCAACACGCCCTCAAACGAAAACTCAACGGTCGTGGCCTCCGGCGCATCGTCTGCTCGTGTCCACGTCGTCGAGCGGCGGCGCTCAGCAACCAGACGGTCGAGGTCGACATCGGCAACCGCCATGTCGCAGGTGAGAAGCCTGGTCGCAGCAAGCTTGGAGCCGTTCTCGTAGACGAGGTTCTCGCCCGCAAAAACCATGTCGGTCGTGGACTCGCCCTCGCTTGCGTCCGCGTAGGCATAGGCGCAGTACAGGCGCGCGCTCTGATTGGAGATGAGGCTGCGGCGGTAATCTGCCTTGCCGATGATTTCGTCCGAGGCCGACGGGTTGAGGATCACCGTTGCACCAGCGAGCGCCATCTCGGTCGAGGGAGGCGCCGGCACCCACAGGTCCTCACAAACCTCGACGCCCAGCACCAGGTCCTCGGTACCCTCATCGCAGCAGCGGTAGACAAGCCCCGAGCCAAGCGGCACCGGACCCTGACCGGCAAATTCAATCCACACGGGATCGGCCGGCGCCGGAGCAAACCAGCGGCACTCATAAAACTCGCCGTAGTTGGGCAGATACTTTTTGGCCGTAAGGCCCAAAAGCTCGCCCGCACAGCACACGGCCGCGCAATTGTAGATGTTTTCGGCCACCGCAACGGGAAGACCGATGGTAAAGATGATCGGCAGCTCACGGGTTTCATCGAGGATGCGCACCAGCGCCGCCTCGCAGCCATGCAGCAGCGTGCGGTTATGGAACAGATCAGCCGCGGTATAGCCGCACAGGTTAAGCTCGGGCAGCACGAGCGCACGAACACCGCGCTCGGCAGCCTCGTGAACAGCCGCCAGCGCAACCTCGGCATTGCCCTCGACATCGGCCACGCGAATCCGCGGCGAAGCCGCCGCCACACGCAAAAAGCCATCGTTCTCAACTTGACCGTTTAGAAAATCGTTCATGCGAGCTCCAACACATCCGTTTAGCCGCAACGAGCGGCGGCGATATAGTCCGCCTCCATTGTACTGTCAAGTTCAATCAGTGCTGATGGGGCGGGCTCATGATTAAAATTGGAAAAGAGAAGTCAGAATAGCGTTTAGCAGTAGAACGAGATCTCATCCACAAGGAAAAACGCCTTCCATTTAGAGCAAATCAATTCATGCTGAGCGGCGATAATTTCACAGAGGTCGTCAAGCGTGCTCCGGGGGATCTTCGCTTTGTTATTAGCGACAATGCAACCGCCCCTGCGAGTCAGCCAGATTTTGGCCGAGCTATCCGAAGGCGCCCCCTTGCAAACATGGACATGGATTGGCTCGCCCGCTTCATTGGACCAAAAGAAGACTCGATAGCCGCCAATAAGAAATAAGCTAGGCAACTTTTGCTCCTCCGCTTGCGGCGTAGCGATACAGCAGATGGGCGTTATTGCTCAGAAAAGTCTCAAAGCCTCGCTTCTCCTCGTCGGTGAAACGCCCCTCCCACATGGTCCAATTGTAAGAAGGCAGCTCACAACGAGCGGAGTCAAAGCCCTCTGCCGTCGGTCGTTCAAAATGCACGATAACCTTTTCGATATCGCCATCTGTAATCAGGTCAGAATGAATGACCTCGGTACCATCTTCGAATGTCATATACGGGTACATCACGTAAACCACCTCGCAATCATGAAATCAGTTTAGCATCAAGCTAGTGCGCCAATGATAGCAAGCCCCCTTGATGAGTTGATAGCATCTGTTGCCAGCACGATCGACGGCGGTCCGGATTGTTGGGCCCCGGCCATAATCGACCGCCACGAAGCGTTCATCCGCAGGTGCGTGGCATAGCGCCTAGAACACTAGCTGAGACAAGGACACTATCGCTGGCATAGTGAACATAGACAGAAGGGTGGTAACACAGACTGTTCCACATGCATATCGATAGTCCTTATTATGCTGCTGGGCAAAGATAGCTACATTCGCGCCGGTGGGGGTCGCAGCCGCAATCAGCAGCGCCATCTTAATTGACCCATCACATGGAAAGAGACATAGGAACAGGAGCGAAAGAATCGGAATGACAAGCAGCCTGACCGATGAGACGGCAAACAAGCTTTTCGCCCTCAGGAGCGCCATCAAATCAGACTGAGCAAGATAGATACCGAGAGTCATCATTGCTAGCGGAGTGTTGAGCCCCGAGATATACGAAAGCACTGACTGTGCCAGAGGGACCGTTGGGACACGAAGGATAAAAATCAAGAAACCGCCCAATAAAGCCATGACCATTGGACTTGTCAGGATCGCTTTAGGACTCATACATTTTTTAGACCCCGACAGCAGATACTGCCCGTATGTCCATTGCATGGCATTGAGAAGAGCGATCATGCACGTGATGAAAAACACGGCATCTTTTCCAAGCGCCGCTTCAACAAGGGGTATTCCCACAAATCCAGCATTCGAGAATGCCGCAGCAAAAATGTCGATGGGACGGCCCCTGAACAACAGGCGGGCAACAACGCAAGCGAGCAACAACATCGCCGCCGACAGCATTAAGGTCATTCCCAACTCATACATCCTCTGAAACGAATACTCGATCCAAAATGATTTGAGAATGATTGCGGGAATCACAAGGTTGATGAGCAACTTTCCGAATTCTATTGCAGCCTGCTCGCTCAATATGCCCAAGCGGTTTAGAGCGTAGCCCATTCCCATGAGCAAAAACATGATAAGGACTTGTTGGATGAGAGGTTCAATGATTGACACAATACATGCTCCGTATAATCCTGACCGGTTCATCTACCACGATGGTCTATAGCGCCTGCTATAGCGCGGCACCGACCGCCTGAATGATTCGCGCAACGAACGCATCGGCAACCCCGCGCGGCGTTCGCGAGTTGTAGGTTTCAAAATACTTGCCGTAGTCTTCCTGAGGCACAAGGTAGTTGCAGTACGTGTTCGCATAGCCGATAACAAAGACGTTGTATTGGCTAAACGCCCTCTTAAAATCCAAGCCTAATGTGCTACACGTATCGCATGGCATCGTGATAAAAATGCAGTTACCAATTACCGCAAACTGGCTCGGAAGCTCAAGCTCGATTTTCCCCATCGAGAGCTTAAGTTGTTGCCGCTTAAGGAGAAAGTCTCGCATCGGGCTCGCATCCATAGCCTCTATCCGATTGGTCATCTCGATCCAATCCGGATCTGTTTTTGCATCGTAGACACTCTTCATGCTGATAGAGCCCCAACGCGGAGTATCAACTCTGAGTGCCGCGCGCTCACGCTTGGATTCAATTTGAGCGCAAAGTTCGTTAGCCGTGCGTTCGAGTTCGGCAACTCCCTCCCCTTGCCGATAGAAACGCGTCGACACATCCCCGCACGTTCCGTTGACGCAAAGTACAGGACAGCCATATTTCCTCTCCAAACGCTGCCTGACATGCCCAATCAAATCAGCAGAGAGGACGGCGCTTTTCCCATTAAGGATGGTAGGATGAGCGGACATGAACAGCATTTTTCCAATTGGGCGACCGCCTTGAGCGTCCTCAAACGAGAAAATACTTACCTGTTTATCGGCCGGACCGCCCTGAACATTTCGATTCCCGTACAGTCCCTCGATGCCTAACATCTCCATCGATACGGTCGCCTTCGACCTGGACGCCCATGCAGATACCGCCGCCTCGGTAGCCAAGCCAGTCAAATCACTCGTCAATTCGGTTTCAGGTAACGTGTCCTCGTAGGCAAGCTTAAAATAGCATGGTGCAGAATGGGTATGAATGCATGCGACGACGATATTGCTCGAATCGATGCCCGTTTTTGACGATACGGCGTTCTTGACCGAAAGGGAAAAATCTTTCGACACCATTATTGAATCGAGCTCGATAAGAATAAACGGGACAAGATCAACACAGACAGCGCTAGCGTTGACCTCAATAGGATCAAGAACATCCGTCCAGGCACCTTTTCTGTTGTAGCCGCCCATGCGGCAAGGAGACTGGGGTGTTACGTCAATCTTCGAGATTCCAAACTCTATGTTCATTCCAACTCCAACTCTTCGCGGCACACGCCGCCCAAACATCGGAAATAGAAATACAACAAGAGAAGGGCGTCATGGACGCCCTTCCAATGCGTCCTGCCACACGCAGGCCGTAGAAAACTTAACGCTCGGAAACGGGGCCATTCTCGAGCTCATCCGCCGTAAAGCCCAGGAAATACGTGCCCAAGGCGCTCACAAGGAAGCCTGCACCAGCAGCGATTCCAAAGTTGATGAGATTCTGGGTCCCGCCGCCCGCAAACGCGAGGAACTCCAAGAAGTTAGATGCCGCGCCGGCAGTATAAACCGTGGCTCCGAGAGCGATTGCAAGCGCACCGGCAACAAAGGATCCGATAATCTTCCAGACAAACACGCGGCGATAGCGCAGCATCATGCCGTAGATGAAAGGCTCGCCGACGCCTCCGACAATGTTTGCAACCAAATAGCCGAATGCCATGCTCTTCTCGTCTTTATCGCGCAGCTTGAGCCAGGTCGCCACCTCGCAGCCGAAGGTCGCCCAAAGGCTAACGCCCGTCGCAACCAAAACAAAGCTGTCGGTTCCCACAGTCATATAGTTAGCGATGGCAATCATCGCAACCGCCACATGCATGCCGGTAATAATCATTGGGCACCAAAGACCCGCCAGAATACCTCCTCCGAGGATGGCGGCGATACCACCGGAAGTACCAAGGAACTCAAAACCGGCGGCGAGGGCATTACCGGCCCATGAACCAACAGGGGCGAGAGCGCAGAGAGACACAGGAACAGCGACGACCATGGTAAGGAAAGGCGCGAAAACCGTTGAAAGGGTATCTGGCACATATTTGCGGAAGAAGCGCTCGATATAACTCATCGCCCACACGGACAGAAGAATGGGAAGGACCGTCTTTGTGTAGTTTGCGGCGACGCAGGGAATGCCATAAACGGAGAACTGAGCTCCATCGGTCGCAAGCTGAATCATGGTCGGGTCGATAAGAATGCCGCCCATAAAGGCACCGAGGACAGGCGTTACGCCAATGTTCTTAGCCGCATTATAGCCAAGGTAGATGGGGATAAAATAGAACGCTGCGTCATAAACCATGTTCATCAGAACATAAAGGTCGCTTGTGTCGGACAGCACGCCCGCCATCGTAGGTCCCAGCACCACCGCTACGGTCTTGAACAGGCCAGCACACATTAGGACGGGGATCATAGGCACCATGGAGCTTGACAGGTAGTTGAGGATGTTATTGCCAATAACCTTAGGTGTGAGCTTCTGCTTAGGAGCATCAAGGTTCTCGTCGATGGCGTCCTGCTTGGCAAAGCCGCCGATCTTGCAGAGCTCGTCATAAACCTTGGGCACGTTTTGGCCCACGATTACCTGGAACTGCCCTCCGGAGATTTGAGCACCCAACACACCGCCAATCTTCTTCACTTCTTTGATATCGGGGGCATCGATATCTTTGAGGTTAAAACGCAGGCGCGTCATACAGTGCGCAACAAACGTCACGTTCTCCTTGCCACCGACGGCCTCGAGCACGTCCGCTGCGATTTTCTTATTGTCAGTCATAGCTGAACTCCCTTGCTTTTCTGTCTTCCCGTTTGCGCACACGCGAAGAACCGATTACGGCAGGCCTGACACGAGGCAAATCGAGAAAAGCAAGAAGAAGACAAAAACAGAAGAGCCCCAAAGCACAAAGCGGACAGGGAACTGTCTACGTCATGCTTCGGGGCTCTTCTCGAATAACACCTTATGTGACTATGAAACTACATCCAACAGTTGCTTTTACGAAAGTCGAAACCGGCCAACGGTCAAATTTCAGCGGCGAGCGGTCGATTAGGACCTAGATCCCGCGCAGACGCGATTGACGTGGAGCATCAGGTAGACCTTCTCTTCATCGGCGAGCCCGACGTCAAAGCGCTCTTCGATAAGCGCGGCCATGCGGTCGACGCACACGGCCACGTCGGGATGCTGCTCGCAGAGCGGTCCGTAAAGCGCGCCGTTCTCCGTGTTGAGGGGCTCTCCTGTCTGCACGCGTTCTAACAGGTAGCGCACGTGCGTGGCATAACGGCAAAAGTCAAAGCCGTCGCGGTCCACGCAAACCCCCAGCTCGGATTCGATAATCTTGGTGAAGCTCTCGAGCATCACCTCGTCCTTACGCACCGTATTGGATTTGGCCTTTGAAGACGAGGCGACCACGCTGTTGACGATACAGAGCGCGATACCGCTCGCCTCCCCCCGCGGCATCTTGACGTTGAAGCCGCGATTGATGCCCTCGATCGCGAACTTGGCGATCTTGTACTCAATGGGGTACATCTGCTGCACATCATAGGAGAGCGGCATCTGCACAAACATATGCTCGCGGCAGCGTTTGATGGCAAAGGCGATATGGTCAGCCATGGTAAAGGGAAGGTTTGCCGAGAGCTCGCGCGAGATGTTGGAGCGAGCGATATCGGCAATCTGGGCGGAGAACTCCATCACCTGAGGATCGATCTCGTCGAGCAGCGCTAGGTAGCGCGAGTCGACACCGTAGAAGGTTCGCTCGATCTTATCGAGTGTGGCCTCATCGGGGCCATTGGGAAACCCGATACCGCGGCCAATTGCCACGAGTTCACGGCCCTTGGCGTTTACGCAGATAACCGTATTGTTGTTGATCCGCTTAAGGATTTTCATGACGCTCCCTACCCGGCGCAAGCAACAGCGCCGCGAGCCCGATTATTCCACGGGATATCAAATCCGGTCAACCTTCCTTTCGACATCCGAACGATTCGCCCCGTCTTCATTCGATCAGCCTGAGGAGAAGTTTCGCGCTTTGGTGAGTTGATGGTGTTGCGGGCGAATCCATCTCCGGTTCACACCGACTGGGTACCCTGAGGGCTGAACAACCTGTCGCAGCACTAAACGAACCGGGAGGACCCCGTATGACGACTGAATATACCGACGCGCCGCGCACGCGCGTCATGACGCCGGCATCGCTCAACAACGGCGTGCACGAGAACCATTCCATCGGACAGACCATGGCCATCGCGCCCAAAAAGGGCCTGTTCGACGACATTTCCATTCCCCAGATCATCGCCGGCGCCGCAGCTGCCGCCACGAGCGTGGCGCTTGCTTCAAAGATCGGCATTGCCGGCTCGGTGATTGGTGCCGCTGTGAGCTCAGTCATCACTGTTGTGTCCTCGCAGGTCTATCGCCACTTTATCTCCGCCAGCGCCGAAGCAATCAAGGGCACGCATGCCGTTGTCGACTACCCTACCGGCGCCTACGAGCCCGTTGAGCCCAATGTCGAGGAGCACCTAGGTGGCGCCGCAACCACGCAGGAGATGCGCCAGGTTGCGGGACGCGCGACCACGGCGCGCGTCGCTCCCAACAGCCTGCGCGCCAAGGCGGCGGCTGAGCGCAGCCAGACGCAAAAGAAGGTCATCATCTTCTCGATCGCTATCGCCATCGTCGCGGTCATCGCCTGCGCCGGCGCCATCCTTATCACCACTGCCGGTGAGGGTCTGGGCGAGCGTCCCGAGCCGATCCTTTCGTCGCGCACGACCGAGAGCGATGCAAATGGCAACACCCAGTCGCAGGATCAGCAGGCACAGACGGACGATACGCAAGACAGTTCTACCTCTGCCAATTCGTCCTCGAACACCCAAAACCAATCGCAGGGCACCGATTCCTCTTCGGCCAACAGCAGCACGCCGTCCGGCACGACCGACTCAAGCCAAACGACTGACGGTTCACAGCCGAGCACGGGCGGCCAGACGAGCGACAGTACTTCGGGAACGGGCGCAGCAGACAGCAGCAACACCAACAGCTCGAACAGCTCGAGCGGAACCGCGTCCGGCACGGCATCCGACAACTCGAGCCAAGGCACGGCATCGGGCAACTAAGCACATTTGCCTCTCATAGATAACCGACCTGTATAACGGGCGCGAATCGACAGCGGTTCGCGCCCGTTTGCCTTGGGCGCCGCCATGGCGAACGCTATGCGATGGTAAGATGCTTTACATGTGTAAAGAGGAGATTTGCCATGAGCAAGACAATAGTTAGGCCCACGCTTTCGCTGGGCAACCACATCTATCTGTATCGACTGCTACGCGATGCGATTGGATGCGGCAAGCAAACGTTTATGACGCAGGTCGAGGAGGCACTCGCCGCGGGCGATATGACGGCCTACGACCTGGGCTTTGAGTCCACGCGCGAGTTGCTCGAGGAGCTTGACGACTGCATTAAGCTGACCGTCTTTAAGGGCGGTCGCCTGTATGCCACGGTCATCGCAAACGAGGCCTGGGATGTCGCACTTGCCAAGGGCGAGGACAAGCCCAAGGCAGTCAAGGGCGCCAAGCAGTCCTACAAAAAGAAAAAGCGCGGTGAGAAGGACCTCAAGGCCGTGCGCCCCAAGCACGTAAAGCGCACCGAGCCAGAAGCCATGGTTGAAGCCGTGCCGGAACCCGAGCCCGAGACAGAGATCGAAGTCGCTATCGAGGTGACGGCAGAAGCCGAAACCGAAATCGCCACCACAACTGATTCCGAAGCCATGTCTGATCAGGAAGCCACTGTTGAGCTCAACGAGACTCCCACGTCGACAATCGAAGAGACGGCTGGCCAACCCGAGGCGCCCGTGTTCCAGAATAGCGATGTCTTTGGCGACAATGCCGAGGACGGTCAGTCTGACGAGCCCGCAGATCAAAACGCTACCGAGGCGACACCGGAGCCCGAGACGCCGCAGCCCGCCATCTCGCTCACGGTCGTCTATGACCCCGAGAACGCCAACGCAGGTATCACCACCATGGCTTCCACGCCGGTTGAGACAAAGCCGAGCGTCGAGCATGAGAACGCTCCGCAAGTCGAGGTCGACACCATGCCCACAGATGCACCCGCTACCGTCGAGTCCACAGATTCCGCGGCGATGCCGAAAGCGGACCCCGAACCCGTGTCCGCTGCCGAACCCGCGTCCGCGCCCGGGATGGCGCCCGTCGATGGGCGGGCCCCTGCACCGGCCACGCCACCAGCCCCCGCACCCACAGCACCGACCATCCCCGAGGACTTCCCCATCGATATCGCAACCGAGGTCTTCTGCCCCGGTCCGTTGCTGCACCAGCTGTCGACCTATCTCCCCTACGGCGCCGATACCCTCGGCATTGTCGGCGAGTACTACTGGATCGCCCGCGAGCGCGGCACCATCGACGTCGCGCGCAACCGAGCGAGTTTCCCGCTGCGCTACACGCAGGACGGCGAACGCCGCGAGGTTACCGTACGCATCCGCCGCAACACCACCGGCGGTCTCGGAGCCGCCTGGACCATCGATAAAATCGAAGAACCCGAGCAGTAACGACAAACGGCTCAAATCCAAATCAGGATTTGAGCCGTTTAATTGTGCCAATCAGGCCGCACTCAGCTGCAAATGGACACAATACCCATGCGCTTATTTACGAATGAGCGCA
Organism: Collinsella sp. TF09-1AT; assembly: GCF_003436895.1. Taxonomy (NCBI): domain Bacteria; kingdom Bacillati; phylum Actinomycetota; class Coriobacteriia; order Coriobacteriales; family Coriobacteriaceae; genus Collinsella; species Collinsella sp. TF09-1AT. Next base: position 55,407 of record NZ_QSRC01000006.1, read on the forward strand.
TATCCCTCAAAGGGGCGAAGCGCCTGCAGGTCCTCAACATCCCCATACGAGTGCAGCAGCACGTCCCACTCCCCTTGAGCCAGCAGTTCCCGGACTTCCGGGCCCACTTCGCTCATACCATCGAAGAAATTGGCAACCACAAGCATCGATCCAGGCACGGACATGTCTTCGATCGTCGCCACCGACGCATCATAGGGCTCTCCGACAGGAAGATTGCCAAATCGCCCATACGCGAGCACGGGCGCACTGTCCGCGTCAACAAAACGGACCTTGCCCGTCGCCACCACAGGCAACTCGTGCCGCAGCTCATTCACCTGACGATAGAACTCAAAAATAGAATTCGAAACGCCCACTTCGAGCTCCGCCGTTATCTCATCTTGGCTACAATCCTTCGCATCGCGAGCCATCGGAACCCAAGGCTCAGCGATCGAAAAACCATGGTGCACCTCGCCATTCCACTGCATAGGCAGGCGGCCGTTATCGCGCGAATGCATGTTGATGATCGCGAGCGCCTCTTCGGGTGCCTTTCCCTGCTCGAGCAAGATGCGGTAATAGTTGCGGCTCTCGACATCGTTGAACTCTTCGATGCTCGTAAAGTGTGCGTTGGTCGAGCCCAGCTCGTCACCTTGATAGATATAGGGCGTGCCGCGCAACAGGTCCATAAAGAGCGCGAGCATCTTTGCCGCGGGAATGCGCAGGGAACCGTCGGTCCCAAAACGCGAAAGGGCACGTGGCTGGTCGTGATTGTCCCAGAACACGGCATTCCAACCACCGCCCGCCTGCATACCCTCCTGCCAGGCGGCAAGAGTCTTTTGCAACAGCGCGAAGTCAGGAGCCTTGTTTACCCACTTCCTCCCGTTCTCAAAATCGACCTTAAGATGATGGAAGTTGAAGGTCATAGCGAGCTCGTGGTTTTGAGGCTGCGTATATCGAATGCAAGCCTCAAGGCCCGTCGAATTCATCTCTCCGACCGTCATCATGCCCTCGATGCCGCCCTCACGCACCAGCTCCTGGATGTAGCTGTCCACACGCGCACCGTCCGTGTAAAAGCGGCGACCATCGCCCTCGTAGTCGTCTTCCCATGAATCTGGCTTATCGATTAGATTGATTACGTCGAAGCGAAAGCCGTCAACGCCCTTCTCGCGCCAAAAACGCAAGACATCGGCAACCTCATGCCTCACTTCAGGATTTTTCCAGTTGAGGTCGGGTTGGCCCGGATCGAATAGGTGCAGGTACCATTTGCCAACATGAGGTTCCCAGGTCCAGGCGGGACCGCCAAACTTCGAATCCCAGTTGCAGGGAGGTTCGCGCGGTATCCCCTCTTCAAAAATAAAGTAGTCCTGGTAGCGCTTGTCGCCCGCGATGGCGCGCTGAAACCACTCATGCTCGCTCGAAACATGGTTAAATACCATGTCGAGCATAAGGCCGATGCCGCGCGCATGCGCCTCGCGCGAAAGCTCTTCGAACTCCTCCATGGTTCCAAATCGCGGATCGATGCTTCGGTAATCGGCCACGTCGTAGCCGTTGTCCTTTTGCGGCGAGACAAAAAATGGGGTTATCCAGAGGTAATCGATACCAAGCTGCTTGAGGTAATCGAGCTTTTGCGTGATGCCGGGCAGATCGCCCCAACCGTCACCATTAGAATCGTTAAAGCTCTTGGGATAGATTTGGTACACGACCTTATTGCTGATATCAAGCATCGCTCGTCCTCCCTCCAACAGGAAATGTGAAATACGCGAGCACCGCTGACGAACAAAGCCGCCGCGGCGCTCGTAGGGTTACTGCTCGTAGGGTTACTTATCCTGAGCGGCCAACTCCGCGCAAATCTCGGCGGCACTGGCCTCGGCCTCCTCGCGAATGCCTTTCTTGGAGCCCACGATAACCGTTAGAACAAAAGGAACGACCAGCACGATGAGCATACAAACCGCAAACATCGCCCAGCTGTCAGGCTGCATCGAAAGGATTCCCGGCAGGCCACCGACGCCAACAGCGTTTGCGGTGCAGTTTGTCACCACGCTCAAAAGACCAGCAAGGGAGGAGCCGATCATGGCACACACAAACGGGAACGTGTACTTAAGGTTGACGCCGAACATGGCAGGCTCGGTAACACCCAGGTAGCAAGAGATGATGGCGGGGATATTTACCTGCTGGTCACGATCGTTGGAACGCTGCAGGTACGCCATGCCCAATACAGCCGAGCCTTGTGCGATATTGGAAAGCGCGATCATAGGCCAAAGCATAGTGCCACCAAAATCGGCAATCAGCTGCAGGTCGATGGCGTTAGACATGTGGTGCAGGCCGGTAATAACCAGCGGCGCATAAAACGCACCAAAGAGAGCGCCGAACAGGGCGCGGAACGGGCCGGTGATGCCGGCGTAAATGATGGCGGAGACACCGCTACCGAGCCACCAGCCAATGGGTCCAAGGACAAAGTGGGCGGCCATGACGGCAAGCAGCAGGCTGCAGAATGGAACGACGATCATCGAGACGACCTCGGGCGTGATCTTGCGGAAGAAACGCTCCAAGAAGCCAAGTGTAACTGCGGCGAGAATCGCGGGGATGACCTGCGCCTGATAGCCGATCATATTGACCTGGGCAAAGCCAAAGTCCCACTGCGGAATCTGATCAGCCGGCGTGCCGGCAACGGAATAGGCGTTAAGAAGCTGCCCGGAGATAAGCGTCAAACCCAAAACGATACCGAGCATAGGCGTGCCACCCATCTTTTTGGTGACCGACCAACAGATGCCTACTGGAATGCCAGTATGGAAGACCGCCTCGCCAATCAACCATAAAAAGCTGTCGACGCCAGCCCAAAATTGACTCAGCTGCACGAGCGTCTGCGTACCGTCGCCAAACACATACAAAGAATCGATGCAATTGCGGAAACCGAGAATGAGGCCGCCGACGATAACAGCGGGAATGATGGGTGCAAATACCTCGGCGATAACCGTCATGGCGCGCTGAATGGGACTCTGGTTTTGGACGGCGGCAGCCTTGGCTGCGTCCTTGCTCACGCCCTCGATTCCGGCGATCTCAGTAAACTCCGAATAGTAGGCTTTGACGTCGTTACCAATTATGACCTGGAACTGCCCAGCCTGCGTAAAGCTGCCCTTGGTATAGGGAAGCGCCTCGATACCCGGCACGTCGGCCTTCGATTCATCGTTGAGGACAAACCTCATACGCGTCATACAGTGGCTCACAGCGGCAATATTGTCCTTGCCTCCCACCAGCTCGAGCAGCTTGGTCGCGTCGTCCGCATACTTACCCATGCGTTCCTCCTTCTGCGCTTTTCAACAGAACACTGTAGGTGGCCCACCCGCCTTTAAATGACAACTTATTTGAATAAGTTGTTTGACAGCAACTAGTTTAGCCAGATTGGTTCTACGTTTCTTGACTTATTTGAATAAGTTGCTGAACGGTCGATTTTTCACTGCGAACGGAGAGCATCGGATTCGAACGGTATACTGAAATACAACTTATTTAAATGATTCAAAGGACAGCTATGAAGGCCATCTGGCAAGGCATCTACACCGATATCAAAGGCGACATTCTTGAGGGAACGTATCCTTTTCAGTCGTTTCTCCCCTCCGAGGCCCAACTCGTCCAAAAATACGAGTGCTCGCACAACACACTTCGACGCGCCCTCACGGCTCTCGCCGACGAGGGGTTGGTGCAGCCGATCCATGGCAAGGGTGTCCGCGTCATCTGGCGCCCGCGAAGCCGCGCCCTCTTTGAAGTTGGCGGCATCGAGACATACGACGAATCCATCAGGCGCCTGGAGCTTGATTCCGAAACAAAGGTGACGCTCTTTGAGCAAGTCAAAGCCACCGAAAAGGCAGCCCACAGAACAGGGTTTGAAATCGGGTCAGATCTCATTCATCTCGAGCGCGTTCGTTCCATAGCCGGTTGCCCAGTCATTCACGATGAAAGCTATTTTTTGGCAAGCGACGTACAGGGGCTCGATGCCGATAAGGCCTCAAGCTCCATTTATCGATATCTCGAGCAGGACCTTGGCCTTAAGATTGCCCAAAGCCGTCGCGAAATAACCGTCGAACCCGCCACCAAGCGCGACTATGAGCTGTTGGACCTTCCCGAAGGCTGCTACATGGCCGTTATGTCCAACCAAGTCTTTACCGCCGCCGGAGAAATGTTCGAATACACCTGTTCGCGACACCGCCCCGACTACTTTGTCTTTCATGACATCGCTCGACGCAAGTAGCAGCGAAAAACGGCTCAAATCCAAACCCGGATTTGAGCCGTTATTACTACGCATCTGCGATGTTACGTAACCAAACCAGCAATAAACCTAGTCACGCGTCAGCTTGCGGTGGATGCGATGCGGCTGAGCTGCGTCCTCGCCCAGGCGCTCGATGCGGTTGGCCTGATAGGCCTCGAAGTTGCCCTCGAACCAATACCAGTTGCCCGGATTCTCGTCGGTGCCCTCCCACGCCAGAATGTGCGTGGCGACGCGGTCCAGGAACATACGGTCGTGGCTAATGACCACCGAGCAGCCCGGGAACTCGAGCAGCGCTGCCTCGAGCGAGGACAGCGTCTCGACGTCGAGGTCGTTCGTGGGCTCGTCGAGGAGCAGCAGGTTGCCGCCCTGCTTGAGCGTAAGCGCCAAGTTCAGACGATTGCGCTCGCCACCGGAGAGCACACCGGCGCGCTTCTGCTGGTCCTGGCCCTTAAAGCCAAAACTCGCCACATAAGCGCGGCTCGGAACCTCGGTCTCGCCGACCATCATGTGGTCCAGGCCGTCCGAGACGACCTCCCATAGGTTCTTATCGGGATCGATGCCGGAACGGTTCTGGTCGACGTAGGAAATCTTGACGGTCTCGCCCACCTCGAGCTCGCCCGAAGTCAGCGGCTCCAGACCCACAATCGTCTTGAACAGCGTGGTCTTACCGACGCCGTTGGGGCCGATCACACCCACGATGCCGTTGCGCGGCAGGGTGAACGAAAGATCGTCGATGAGCACGCGGCCGTCGAACTCTTTGTGCAGGTGATGGGCCTCGAGCACCTTGTTGCCCAGACGCGGACCCACAGGGATGCGGATGTCGGTCCAGTCGAGCTTCTGGCTTGCGCGGGCCTCGGCCTCCATCTCCTCGTAGCGAGCCAGACGGGCCTTGTTCTTGGCCTGGCGGGCCTTGGGCGAGCTGCGCACCCACTCGAGCTCGGCCTCCATGCGCTTGGCGAGCTTGGCATCGCGGTTGCCCTGAGCCTCGATACGCGCGGCCTTGGTCTCCAGATACGTGGAGTAGTTGCCCTTGTAGGGGTAGAGGTGGCCGCGGTCGACCTCGCAGATCCACTCGGCGACGTTATCCAGGAAGTAGCGGTCATGCGTGACGGCAAGCACAGCGCCCTGATAGTTATGCAGGAAGTGCTCGAGCCACAGGATCGACTCGGCGTCCAGGTGGTTCGTGGGCTCGTCAAGCAGCAGCAGGTCGGGAGCCTCGAGCAGCAGCTTGCACAGGGCCACGCGGCGGCGCTCGCCGCCGGAAAGCACGTTAACCGGCATGTCAGAATCGGGCAGCTGCAGGGCGTCCATGGCCTGGCCGAGCTTGGAATCGATATCCCAACCGTCGGCGGCGTCGATCTCGTCCTGGAGCTTGCCCATCTCGGCCATGAGGGCGTCCATGTCGCAATCCGGGTCGCACATCTCCTCGCCGATCTTGTTGAAGCGATCGACTTTGGCGATCATGTCACCAAACGCCATGCGCACGTTCTCGATGACGGTCTTGTCGTCGTCGAGCGGCGGCTCCTGCTGCAGGATTCCTACGGTGTAGCCGGGGGTGAGCCTGGCATCGCCGTTGGAAACTTCCTCGATGCCAGCCATAATCTTGAGCAGGGTCGACTTGCCCATGCCGTTGGGGCCCACGACGCCGATCTTGGCACCGGGATAGAAGCTCAGGGTCACGTCGTCAAGGATCACCTTGTCGCCATGGGCCTTGCGAGCCTGATACATGCTGTAAATGAACTCAGCCAATGTCCGTTTCTCCTTATCTAGCTGCGGAAATCTTCTCCCCCTGTCCGTTTTGGAAAAGCGGGGGGCAATCCGCGCGTTCTAATAAAAGGGGGCATGGTCGCCCACACCCCCTAATACTACCTGGGAAAAGTCCCCCGGAACAAAATATGAACTGCGTACGCTAGTTTTCCGCAACCTTAGCGAACAGCCCGCTGAGACTTGCGCCACAGCAGATACGAGTAGACGTAGGCAGCTCCGGCCAATCCAAACGCCAGCACCGCGATCACTGTGGCGACGACTTCACTCGATAGCACGCTGCCCGCTACACCCATCACAATCAGACCAACGCCCAGCACCATAAAGCAGGCGCCACCAAAACGCTGTGTACGGCGCCAGTTCTCGGGGTCGGCAAGCGCCCAAGGCGTCTTGATGCCCAGCGTGTAGTTTTGCTTCACACGCGGCAGGTAGTTGCCCATTCCAATAAAGAGCAAACCGATAGCGCCCGATACCAGCAAATTGACCGTGCCAGCAGCAGGCACCACACCCCATACGGTAAGCTCCCCCAGCCAGCTTATGGCACACATGGCCAGCGTGAAGGCGATTACGAAACCCTGATAGAACTTGCCCGAAGTCCGATACGCCTCGCCCTTGGGGTCGATGCGCGGCACCACGTAGAACACCGCCAAAAGCACCAGCGGCAGTGCGCCGAGCGCAGAGGCCATCCAACTGGGACCCCAACCGTTAACGGCGCCGCTCGCTCCCCAGTGCGCGGGAATCTGCGCAGGCAAGCTCGGCATCACCATAAGGTGTGCCGCGACATTGGCAACGCACAGCACCACGAGCACGGCCCACACGCGCGGCGATACCCCCGTGGCGTGAATGCCCTTGTTTTCGTTATTCATCCTTACCACCTTCAGTGTTTCTAAAGCTCATAAACCAGCCAATCAAGTCCTGCATGACAGTGGTGTTTAAGCTGTATACGATGTTTTGACCATGACGCTCGTCGGTCACCAACCCAGCGTTTTTAAGCGTCGCCAAATGATGGCTCAATGACGGTTTGCTGATGTCAAAATGCTCGGCAAGCTCTCCGGCCGTACAATTGCCCTCGCGCAACAGTTCCAAAATGTGACGCCGTGTAGGATCGGCCAGCGCTTTAAAACCCTCTCCCGGCATAGGACCTCCTCTCAGTATTTCGTTCGACGCGCACACTATACTCAATATTTAGATATTTGTCTAACTATCTAATCTTATACTCAAAAAAATAGCTGCCCCCGCGTAATGCGAAGACGGCCACTTCTCACGCTACAAACGTGTTTGGGAGTTGGCCAACCCGCGGCAACGGGTGCCACCTGCTTCATCTTATGCGAATCCCGGTCTCGTTTCAACAAACCCCTAGGGCTCAAATGGAATCGCGATAATACCTATAATGGCGATAGCCAAAACACGACCCGCTTCCCCATCGGAGGATATCTATGACCGAAACCGCAGCTGCAGCTCCCGTCGAGACACGCGACACCAAGCTCGAGATTATCATGGGCCGCGAGGCGCTCGATAAACTCGCCAACGCCACGGTGCTGGTGCTTGGCTGCGGCGGCGTGGGCTCCAACTGCTGCGAGGCACTTGCCCGTGGCGGCATCGGTCATTTTGTGATCTTGGACAAGGACATCATCGCGCCCAGCAACATCAACCGCCAGGCTATCGCCTTTCACAGCACCATCGGCAAGCGCAAAGTGGATGTAATGGAAGCCATGATCAACGACATCAACCCCGCCGCCGCTGTCATCAAACGTACCGAATACCTGTTGAGCGACAACATCGATGAGTTCTTCGCAAGTGTTTTGGAGCAGACGGACGGCAAGCTCGACTACGTCGTCGACGCCATCGACACCATCTCGGCCAAGCTCACCATTGCCAAATATGCTCAGGACCACGACATTCATTTGGTTAGCTCCATGGGCGGGGCCAACAAGCTCCACCCCGAATGCCTGCGTTTTGCCGACATTTTTGACACCGTGCGCGACCCTATGAGCCGCATCATGCGCAAAGAGTGCAAAAAGCGTGGCATCAAGAGCCTTCGCGTGTTGTTTAGCTGCGAGGAATCGGTTAAGACACAGCCTCGCGACCCTTCCAACATCCACGAGCGTACCGAGCTGGGAACCGCGAGCTTTATGCCGCCCATCATGGGCCAGATGATCGCCGGCGAGGTTATCCGCCAGATCAGTGGACGCGGCACCGAGCGTGTGCGCGCCGACGGCCAACGCCTGGACTAGCGGAGTGCGCCGAGATGGAGCCCCGGTTATTTGATGCACACTGCCATCTTGATTTGATGGCTCACCCGGACGCCGTTGCCGATGAGGCAACGGCGCTGGGCTTGGGTCTATTTGATTGCGGCGTCGATCCACGCGACTTCGCTAGCGCACATGGGCGAACCCGTCGCCCTCCTACCGTCATCAAGGGTATCGGCCTCCATCCCTGGTGGCTCGCCGACGGGCGATGCGGCAACGCAGAAATTGACCTGCTCTGTCAAATTGCCGTCCAAGAGCGCTACATCGGCGAAGTCGGACTCGACCTTTCCGCGCGCTTTGCTGGAAGTGAGCCGCTACAAATACAGGCATTTGACCGACTCTGCGATGCGCTCGTGCAGCATCCTCTTACCGGGCGCGTAATATCAATTCACGCCGTTCGTTCGGCAGGAGCCGTACTGGACGTCCTCGAATCGCATGGACTACTCATCCCAAACTCCAACTCCCCCGCTATCATCTTCCACTGGTTTAGCGGCACTTCGGACGAACTCGCCCGCGCGCGTAATGCGGGCTGTAATTTTTCCGTCAACGAACGCATGCTTGCGTCTAAACGTGGACGCGAATATGCCCGGCAGATTCCACTCGATCGTTTACTGCTCGAGACCGATGCGCCGGCCGAGCCAAACGCAGAAACAAGCGCGCAATCGCTCATCAAATCGCTCACAAGAACCTCAGAACGCATCGCCTCGCTCAAAGACTGTGACGCAAAGCGCATCGAGTCGGCAGTTTTAGCAAATGCGCACTCTGTTTTTGACCTTCGCTAACCCCTGTGGGAAAAAATGCCAAGGGACATGCGAATCGCACCACGCAGTCCCTATTGGAAGGCAGTACAATTCGGCAGCATTACACCAATTCATGCATGAGATCACGGTTGCGCGCATACAATTCGTCAAAGATATGGCGGCGCGACGCATATAACTCGCGGGCAGCCATATCGGGCACGATTGTTTGCGCAACGCCAAGGACTTGGGCGAGCTCATCCCATGATGCATGGGCGCCACCTGCGAGAGCTGCCATGATGGCATCACCGAAGCATGCGCCCACTGTAACCTTGGCAACCGAGACCTCGCGCCCACATACGTCGGCGATAGCTTGCATCCAAACTGGATTCTTGGTTCCACCTCCGACAAGCATAATGCGCCCAATTGGCAGCCCATGCTCTCGCTCGATAATGTCGACATGGGATGCAACGGTATACGCGACGCCTTCCAAGGCGGCGCGAACCATATGGGCTCGCGTATGCCTTCCGGTCAGGCCAAAGAAGACGCCGCGTGCCTCGGGACCGTTGAGCGGAGTACGCTCCCCCGTAAAGTACGGCAGACACAGGAGCCCATCGGCACCCGGCGCCACATCGGCGGCATCATGCGCCATAACCGAATATGCATCGGGGCCACCGTGGCCCTCGGCCTCTACGGCGTCGCAATACAGCTCTTGGCGCAGCTACGATGCGAGCACACCCGCCGTATTGGTCCCCGCGCAGATCCCGTAAGTTCCGGGAATGATAAACGTCCCTGACCACAGGCGGGCATCATCGACCATATGATCAGCTAAGTAGATGAAATACGCCGTGCTCCCCAACTGAACCATCATATCGCCGGGACGGAATACACCCGTCGAAATGGCCTCGGCACCAGAGTCGCCCGTTCCCACTAAGACAGGTGTCCCCGCCGCGAGCCCCGTCGCCTCAGCCGCACGCTGCGACGCTCGCGGACCTCATCGGCAAGCTCGCCCGAAGCGCCACGACCGGCAGCCGAACCGCCGACGACCATCGCATCCGGTAGGCAATTAAGGAGAAGTGAATCGGCAACGTCCACAGTCGAGCGGTCGTTGAGATACCCCCCATTACAGTCTGAAATAGGCCATCGATAAATTTCGATGGCGAGCATTCGGCGCATTGCCTACGATACGGGCAAGCCCCGAGGGGCCGCCGATCGGGCGCCTCCGGATGGCCGTCTGCCCCTGCCCCGTAGAGGGCCCGGGGGGTGTTGCCACCGGGGGCGCTCGCCGCTCCGGACGACTGATAGGAAACTGCCGGGCGCAAGCGCCACGGCCAGGTAATGTGGGTGTCGCGGGGAGGGGTTCCGATCGGCCTACCGATTGGAGGATACCACCGTGGCACCAATTAGAATGCCGGAAGCCGTCATCGGGCTCGATGTCGGGAAATCGTCCCACTGGGCATGCGTCGCGACTCGAGATGGCGAGGTGCTGTTGAGCACCCCCGTCGCGAACAGGGAGGACGACCTGGACTCGCTGTTCGGCCGCTTCCCCGATGCGCTCGTGGTCGTCGACCAGTCGCGCAACATAGGCGCCCTCGCGCTCGCCCGCGCCAGGGCGGCCGGGATGTCGGCGGCGTACCTGCCGGGACTCGCGGCGCACGGGGCCGCCAGGCTCTTCGCCGGCGACGCCAAGACCGACGAGCGAGACGCGATGGTCATCGCGAAGACGGCGCTCGGCATCCCCGACGCGCTCCTGCCGGTCGGAGACCCAGGTCCGACAATTGCGGCGGCGAGGGCGCTGGCCGCCCAGAGGAACTTCCTGACCTGCGAGAACACTAGGAATAAGAACCGGCTGCGCAGCATCCTGCTGGAATCGTGCCCCGCCTTCGAGGCACTGGTCGACCTGTCCGACGGGTGCCAGCTGAGGCTCATGGCATCCCTCGGCGGGGCCTGGTCGGTAGCCGACGCCGGGCCCCGCAGGGCGGCGGCGCTCACGCGTGGGGCGGCGCGCGGTAAGATCGAGGCCCTCGTCCGCTCGACAACCTCCTCGACAAGGCCGGATGCGTCGGTCGTCGCCGCCGAGGACCGGGCGGTGAAACTGCTCGCGCGCAGGATATCCGAGAACTCGGCGGAGATCGAGGCGATCACGGCGGAGATCTCCGCCCTGCTCGAGGGCGACGATACCTACCGATGCCTCCTGACGGTGCCGGGCATCGGGCCCAAAACCGCTTCCGAGCTTGCGATCTCCATCGACATCGAAGACTTCCCCAGTCACGACAGGCTCGCGTCGTACTGCGGCCTGGCGCCGCGCAACCGCCAGTCGGGAACCTCGATCTCCTCGGTGACGGCATCGCGCCAAGGCAACAAGAGGCTGAAGAACCTGCTCATATTCTCATGCAACTGCCTTACCCGGACAGAGGGGAGATGGGGCGACTACTACACCAGGTGCCGAGAGCGGGGCATGTCGCACGGCAAGGCGCTCAAGGCGCTGGCGCGAAAGAGACTGAAGGTCATCTACGCGGTCATGCGAGACAGGGTGCCTTACGCAGCCTAGCCGAAACGCACCGAGCAGACTGAAGCCCACCGGCCTAATGGCTTGGCGTCAGCATGCCGCGATCCGGTCGCACGGAGAGCATTTCCCAGTTGACAAAACTATAGGAACACCCCCCGCTCGTGATGAAGTGAAAAAGCTTAAGGTCGTCCAAGCGCAGCGCCGCCTTGCGACGCATGTTGTTAGCATAATCTCGGTTAATCAGCCCGAGATCACCGGCCCAGGCACCGCAAAAAATGCAGCGCGTGAACTGCGCTTGGCGGCCTCCACGACCCGCGATACGATTCCACCCGGATAATACAACGGATCACCTGACAGAGGACGCAGACTAAACTGAAGGGACTGACCCCGGAGGAGTTCCGGAGCCAGTCCCTTGCGGCGTAGTTCTTATTTAAGCCGTCCAAGTTTTGGGGTGCAGCTCATTATTGCAGGAACGTTATTCCCCCAGCACCTCGACGTACACTTTTCGCTTCTGCGGACCGTCAAACTCCGCAAGATAGATGTTCTGGGCACCTCCGCACACGATGTGGCCATCTTGGACGGGAAAGAAGCAACTGTTTCCACAAATCATGCTCTTGATATGCCCACAGGAGTTGTTGCCGGTGGCTCCATAGCTCGGCAGGAAATGTGCATGCGCATAGGGAGCATCGAGTGGGGCGATGCGATCAAGCGTCTCCATAAGATCCGTCTCCACGCAGGGCAGCCCCTCGTTTACCACGATTCCACAGGTCGTATGCGACAAAATAATCGCTGCCAAGCCATTCGTCACCGAGCTGCGCTCGATGGCAGCGTGCACGTCTTCGGTAATATCGATGAACTGGTCCGGAGCAGTCGATAGATAGCTCAATGTCTCGAGCGTCACCATGTTCACTCATCCCCTTCAAGAAAACGCAGGGCATTACCCCAGTAGAGCCTTTCTCGCGCATCATCGCGCATGGACACGGTATCGAGCGCCCGCTTGAGTTTGAACGCACGGAAGCGCGGCGTATTGCTGGCGAACATCACTTGATGCGATAGCGCACGCTCATACCACAGCGGCCCCATATCGACCGTGAAAAGACGCTGCATCATCTCCTCGGGCGAATCGATGTAAGTGATAGAGGTGTCCGTGTAGCAGTTGGGATACTTGAGCAGCATCGCCACGGTCTCGCGCACCCAGGGCCAGCCAAAGTGTGTCAAACTAAAACGCACATTTGGATGCGTTGCGATTGTGTGCTCAAATGCAAGCGGGTTACTGCGCGAGAGCTCTGCACCCGGTTCCCAAGACATACCGGCATGGAAAACCACCGGTTTGTTATAGCGCTCGCACAGCTCGTAAAGCGGCTCGGCCGCGGCATCATCGGGGGCAAAACCTTGCTTTGCCGGATGCAGGCAAAGCCCCTTTGCCCTCAACTCGGTAAAGGCGCGCTCCAATTCGTCTGCGGCACCGCTCACCTGCGGATCTACGCTCGCAAATCCCCACAGACGATCGGGATGCGCGGCAACCAGCATGGCAATCTGGTCATTGGTGCCAAAATGCCCTCCGCATGCCGTGGTTACATCGAGCGGCATGAGCACGCTCTTCTGCACATCGCAGACGTCCATCTCGACTTGAAGCTCATCCCAATCCATGGGGCCCATATGCCCCATACCAAATTCTCGTGACCAAAAACCGAATCCATCGGGCTCATCACCCGGCGTACAGATCTCGCCGTAGAGCATGGGCTGAACCAACATGTCGATAACCATTTCGTACTCCTTTCCAGGCATTTGACCCTAGTACGGCTCAAAAGAGCCGATGACGCGGGAGGACAGCTCAGCGCCCGCCTTCATACACGCCGGAATATCAAGGCCATCGATCACGCCCTTGGTAAACCCGGCAATATACGAGTCGCCGGCACCCACGGTATTAACGACCTTCTCCGCCGGTACGATCCCGCACTCATAGAAGCGCTCACCGTCATAGGCAATGCTTCCCTTCTCGCCAAGCGTGGCAACCGCAACGCGCGGTCCCAATCCCTGCACGTGACGTACCCAGTCTCGTAGCTCCGGAGTGTCCTCTTCAAACGACATGAACGCATAGTCAACGTAGGGAAAATGATTCTCGCAGGCATATTCGGGATCCCGGCTGAACACCGAGAAGTCCATAACCACCGTCTTGCCCGCATCATGCCATTCGGGCAGGAGGTCCAAACAATTGCCAAACAGGTCGGTGTGAATGATGTCATGTTCTAGGATAAACGCCCGGTCATCTTCATTCGGTCGATATGTCTCCATAACACCATCGATTGCTTCGAGATGCACACGATCGACGCCGTCTTTCAATGCCATGAGCATCACCGAAGTGTCGCCATCCTCCACCCGCAGGTGTGAGATATCGAACCCCTCAGCGGCCAGCGCCTCCCTCATCTTGTCTCCGTACTCGTCCTTGCCGACAACCGACACGGCGGATACCGAAACGCCCATTCGTGCAAGATGGATACCCCAGTCAATGCCGTTACCAGTCGGATAGAACACGCCGATGTTTTGATAGACGTCCGCGCAGCAAAAACCAGCCGCACACGCTTTAATACCCATACTCTTCTCCAATGTTCAAAAGGGGACCCACCACATAACGAGCCCCCCTTTTTGCGTTTCGCTTATTGTTTTGCATCGGCTGTCCAAGGCCTCATAGCCAGACCGCCGTACGCTTTCTTAAGCTATTCGACGATTGGTGCTCCGTGGCCCCAAGAGCCTTCCATGCCGCACACGGTCGAGGCAAACCCGGCAGCAAAATCGAGCGCGCGCTCGATGGCCTCGGCGCCATCCTCACCACGCTTGGCGGAATCGAGATAGCACATCAAAAATGAGGTGAGGAACGAGTCGCCCGCCCCCATGGTGTCCTTCATGTCCGTTACCGGTTTAGCCAGCTGGCGGTAATAACGCTCGCCGTCGTAAGCAATGCAGCCCTCGGCACCCGCCGTAGCCGACACAAAACGCGGACCCAGGCCCTTCACCCATGCCAGACGCTCGCGAATCTCGTCCTCACTCGCGGCATCCGCCGCACTAAAGAAAGCAAAATCGACGTAGGGCGCAATCTGCTCGTAGTACTCGTCGGTGGAGTCGTCCGAAAAGTCAAAAGAGACCGTGACGCCCGCAGCCTTCAACTTGGGCAGCTCGCGCTCGGTAAAGCAATAGTTGCCCGAATGAACCACATCGAACTGCTTCATGTACGAAAGGTCAAAGCGATCGAGGACATAGCGCGCATCGCCACGGATACCGCCCTCGTTGGAGCCGAGGAAGACACGGTCACCGTCAACGACGGTCACGCGAGCCGCTCCGTTCTCGCCAATCATCTGCTCGCACTTGTCAAGTTCGATACCCTCATCCTCGAGGCTTGCAATGACATGCTCGGCAGCGGCGTCATTGCCAAAAATGCCCATGTATGCGGAGCGTGCGGCACCGCATTTCTTGGCATAAACGGCGAAGTTCACCGCGTTGCCGCCAGGATACATGGTGTGGATATGCTCGTAGCGATCGACGACGTTGTCGCCAAATCCGAGCGCGTTAACGTTAAATGCCATGGTATTTACCCCTCTAGTACTCGACGACGCCCATGTAGCGACGGAAATCGGGATCATGGTCAAACACCTTGCCGCGTGCGGCACGCAGCTCGCAGTTCATGGCGTAGAACAGCACCGGGTCCAGATAGGCACGGACGCTCGCCGGCACGGCTTCCATACCGTACTCCTTGGCATCGAGCACCATCAGCGTATCGGTATGCGTCTTAAGGAACGCCAGGGCGCGCTCGTCCATAGCACGGCACTCGCTGGAGCCCATCTGCAGGAAGTAAAAAACGCCATCCTGAGTAGCCTCGAAGGGGCCATGGAAGTACTCGGCAGAGTGGATGTAGCTGCAGTGCTGCCACTGCATCTCCATAAGAGAGCAGATAGCGAAACCGTAGGTCTGGCTAAAGTTGGGACCGCTGCCCAGAATATAGAAGAACTCATGCTCCTGGCAAAGCTTGGCAAAACGATCGCCCAGCTCGGCATTAACCTTCTCGCGTGCCGGGGGAAGAATCTTATCCATCTCGGCGATACCGGCATACATATCGGCAAGATCGGCGTAGCCCTCCTGCTGATCGAGCAGCTCTGCCGCAAGCGACAGCGAAATGCCAGCGGGGACCTCGGCCTGCGGCACACCCTCGCCCCACGGGTAGACCCACGTGGTCCACTTGCCGGAGTCAATCTTGGATCCAGCGTTGTCGGTCTGGGCGATTACCGTAGCGCCGGCAGCAAGGGCAATCTCACAGCCCTCGACGACCTCGGGGGTGTTGCCACTGTGGCTGCAAGCAATGACCAGGGATTTCTCACCCAAGCGGCGTGGGCGCATGATATCAAACTCGCGAGCCGTATAGATATACGAAGTGAAGGTGGTTGCCTCGCGCTGCAGAAGCTCATGAGCCGGGATCAAATCGATCATGGAACCACCGCAAGCAATCCAGTAGACGCTGTCAAACTTGCCCTTCTCGGCAATTGCCTCTTTGATCAGATCGTGTGCGTTCATATCCAGTTCCTTTCTTGTTTAGTCCGCAATCAATGACGTTGACTGCGTGGCCGATAGTTGTTTTAGTCAATCAGATATTTCTCGAATGCGGCCATGTTCTTGGCATCTGCCGCCGCCGGGTCATCGTAGTAACGGCCATCCGTGATTTCCTGGCCCAGCATGCCGTCGAAACCATGGGCGTTGAGTGTGGCGACGAAGGCGTCCATATCGTGCTTGCCATCGCCCCACACCAGATGGCCATACGGGTCGCCGTCGATAAAGTGCATCTCGTGAATTGCCCCATCACCAAAGGCGGCAAACCAGTCCTCAAGCGTCTCGCCTGCAACGCCCATCGCGGTTGTATCAACCATGGGCTGTAAGTACGGGCTCGCGACCTCGTCAATCATGCGCTTCGCATCGGAAACCGTCGTCACAAGGTTGCTCTCCTCGGGACGCAGGCTTTCCATCGTAAGCACCAGACCGTGCTCGCCGGCATACTCCGCCAGAATGGACAAGTGCTCGCGGCTGCGCTTCCAGGCTTCCTCGCGGTCCTCGTCCCAGTCGCCCCAGCCCGAGTTGACGGACATACGGTCGCACCCAAGTACCTCGGCAAGCTCAATGCCGTGCTTAAAGTACGCCAGGCTGCGCTGTTCATGCAGCGGTTTGCGTGCGCAGTACTGCCAAGGATAGACAACATTCTCGGGACACAGAGTACGATACCTAAGCCCACGGTCTGCAGCTTTTTTCGCCAGGACCTCAGCCTCAAAGTAGCCCGTATGGTCGAGTGTCACATGCGGCTCCGCACACCACAGCTCAATGGACTCAAAGCCCAAACGCTGCTGCACATCAAGGAAGTAATCGAGCGACCACATGATGTAGTGGATATTCATGCCCGCAATCTGTTCGCGGCGCAGCGTCGGCTTGGATTCAGACATCTTATGCCTCCCTATTTCTATCGAACACGATTTGTCCGTCCGACATCGTCATATCAACCGCAAGATTGCGTGCGTCGTGATAATCGAGGTCGAACACATCCCGATCGAGCACGCAGATATCGGCAAGCTTGCCGACCTCGAGCGTACCCAGCTCGTCTTCGCGCATCAGATCGTACGCGCCGCCGGCAGTCCAAGCGCGCAAGAGCTCGACAAGTGTCAGCGCGTTGGCCTCATTCACGGGCAGTCCATCGTCGAAGTATCCGCCGCACGCGCTGTAGATTGACTCGCCCAGGCTCGGAATCAGCAGCGGCAAATCCGTACCACAGCACACCGTGCATCCGGAATCTTCCATGCCGCGGCGATTCCAGCTGTGCAAAAGTCGCGTCTCGCCAATTTGTCGACACATCATCGACAGGCAATCCTCGCGCCGGTCCAGCGTCAAAATCTGCGGATAGACCTCGCAAATTCCACCTAACTTGCCAAACTCGACAAGATCGGTCGGATCAGAGTTCTCGAGATCGGTAATCGCATGGCGGCGAAGCAACCGTCCATGCTCGTCTCGAGGCAGCGAGGCATAGAGCGCCACGGTGCGACGAACGGCGCCATCGCCCTGGCAATGCAAGGAATATCGGAAGCCGTCAGCATCAATTGCGCGCAGCTCGTTCTCAATCAGATCCCACTCGGGCTCCTCGACAACCGTCTTGCCGGCAGCGCCCGCATCGGCCGTGTCCTCATAGGGGTCAATCATCTCGGCAAGCCCCGCCCATACGCCGCGATCGGTCATACGGTTGAAGCCAGAAAAACGAACGAACGGACCCCGGAAGCGCTCTCGTGCCTCGCGAGCATATGACAGATTTGCACCGGCACCCACCGGCTGCGACATCATAGAGACGCGAACCGTCAGCTCACCAGATTCCTCACGGCGAGCCATTTCGTCGGCAAAACCGTAGTAGTCATCAAACGCCATCTCCTTGATGGCGGTAACGCCGCGCTCGTTAAGCATGCCCATGTAGTCCGAATACCCCGCACGTACCTCGGGCAGCGAGAGGAAATCGCTCATCATGCGCCAGATCTTCTCGGCATAACACGCCTGGGGTGTGAAGCCGTATCGCGCACTGGCGGCAGCATTGAGAACGCAGGTCTCCGCACCCGGTGTAAAGCAGACGACAGGGATATCGCCAAAACAATCGTCAAACACAGCTGCCGTATTTGCGTTCTCGGCATCCGATGCCAACGTTTCGGGCAGGTTGTGGCCAAAAGCCGCCGCGCAATCCGGATGATCTTCTTTCCATGCACGCAAGAGCGACACGGCCTCTTTGGCATCAGCGATGCCGGACAGATCAGACCCCAACGTCCGCAGCGCCCAGCCTGTATAGAAGGTATGCACATCGATCAGGCCAGGCATGACAGTGCGGTCGCCCAGGTCAACTACCTCGTCCGCCTGGGTCAAATACGAAGCTACCTCACACTTGGTGCCAACCGCCTCAATTCGATTGTCACGGACCGCTACGAAACCTTCAAACGGCAGGTCCCCCGTACCGGTAAAGACGCTCTTAGACGTCAGGACCGTCAAACGATCGGACATTATAATCACCTACGCCGGAAGCATGCCAGAAATGGCAGTAATGACCAAGCCAAACACGACCATGAAGATGAAGAACTTCCAAATGGTCTTCCACCATTGGCCAAACGAAATCTTAGCCACGCCAAGGCCGGCAACCGTCATGCCCGCCACGGGACTGATGGTGTTGATGGTCTGGTTGGCAAACTGGAGCGCGGTAACGGCCGCCTCGGGATTGAGGCCCATGAGCTCGGTCAGGGGGCCCATAACGGGCATGGTGAGTGCCGCCAGGCCAGAACTCGAGGGAACCAGCAAAGAGAGCAGGCCAAGGACGATATACATAAACGTGGTGTAGACGGCGGCGGGTGCACCGGCGAGCGCAGTAGCGAGCGCCTGGAGGATGGTGTCGATGATCATGCCGCCCTCGGCGATGACCAGAATACCGCGAGCGATACCGATAACGATGGCGGCGTACGCAAAGTCGGCGAGGCCTTTAACGAACTCCTCAGCAATCGTCTGCTGGTCAAGACCGCCCAGGATACCGGCAAGCAAGCCCATGCCAAGGAACACGGCGGAAATCTCATTCATGTACCAACCCTGGGTAACAAGACCCCAGACGATAATGCCCATACCGCAAGCAAAATCGATAAGCACGAGCTTCTGACGGATAGTGAACTCTTCCTCGATGGAGGCATCGATCACGGAAAACTCGATACGCTTGAGCTTATCGTCCTCGTACGTAATGGACGACTCGGGGTTTTTCTTGACGCGCATGGCGTAGCGCATGGCCCATGCGATACCGACGGCAGTGAAGATGACCCAAGAAACGGCGCGCAGCCACAGTTGCGGATTGCCCTCGATGCCAATGATGCCTTGGGCGATCAAAACATTAAACGGGTCGATGGTCGAAGCACAATATCCCAGGTTAGGACCAAGGAAGCAGATGATGAATGCCGTCATCGAGTCATAACCGATACCCATCATGATGGGAATGAAGATGGCATAGAACGGCAGGGCTTCCTCAGACATACCAAACGTGGTGCCGCAAATGGACAGCAACGTCATCGTGATGGGAATGATGAGGATGTCCTTGTTCTTGAGCTTTTTAATCACACGGCTCATACCGGCATTCAAAGCGTTGGTCTTGGTGATAATTGCGAACGATCCGCCAATCAATAAGACAAACGCAACGACGTCGGCAGCCTCCTGGATGCCCTTAGTGGGCGCTTGCAGGACCGCGAAGATATCCTGACCCAGATTGATGGTCTCGCCGGTCTCGGAATCTGTGTAGTTCTTATCGACCTGTTCATAGGTTCCAGCAACGGCGACTTCACGCTCGCCCGCCGCTGTCGAAATCGTCTTGCGCTGATACTGACCAGAGGGAACGATCCAAGTCAAGACCGCAAAGACAACGATCAGCAAGAACATGATCGTATAGACATGCGGTAATTTGAACTTAAAACGTCTGTTTGTCTTCTTCGCCTTCGTATCTGACATAGATACCTCCAAAGAACTCGAGACTGCATCGCATCTCGCTTCAACGTTTGCACAAAGCAAACGTTCTATGACGTTCTATAGATTACCAGCAGCTTTTCTCGTCATCAAGATAATTTCAAACTGATTGCCGCAACGCGGTTGAACGGTTGCGTTTGCGCCGTGAACGGTATGGAAACGTCCGGTGAGATGATTCACCGGACGTTTCCATACGCAATGTCCTAGATGTCAAAAACGTAGCGAGACCCAACGATCCGCTGACGACCGATGATAAACGGCCGCCGCTGCTCATCGAAAAAGAAGGCTTCCATATAAAACATGGGTTCGCCAACGGGAACTGCCAACAACCGAGCGACCTCGGGCGACGCGCACGCGATCTCAAGCGTGCATGGGTCGGTAAACGCGGGCGTGCGGCCCGTCCGGTTGCGCACGAACTCAAAAATGGATTGGTTAGATAGAGGTGCCGTTGATAGATAGGCGTTGTCCTCGTAAACATATATGTTGTTCTCGAGCATGACAGGGACGCCATCGGCAGTACGCACGCGCTCAACGCAGATCAAGTCAGTTCCAACGGGAACACCAAAGAACTGTGCTTCGGTGGAATCCGCCGGCAGTATCTTTCTCGAAATGACACGCGCCCCCGGTTCCATTCCGTTAACGCGGCATGCGTCCGAAAAACTCTGGACGTCATCCTTCTGGCGAATCTTACGCTTGAGCTTGGGGGCATTGACAAACGTGCCTTTCCCCTGTTGCTTCGTTAGATAGCCCTGTTGGACGAGCTCCTCAATAGCGCGTCGCACGGTAACGCGGCCAACTTTATAGCTCTCAGCCAATTCGAATTCGTTGGGTATCCGCGCGCCTGCCTTGTAGGCACCGGAGTTGATTTCGTTTTTGATGATATCGATAACCTGTTGGTACAGCGGTATCGCTGCTTTACCGTCAGTTAGCCCTTCAGTCGGTGGCATATACCCTCTCCAAGCACAATTAAGTCTAAAACGGGCTTAGGGGCATTCAACAAGTCCTTAAGCCCGCATTAGCTTAAAGTATGCTAGGTGTCGCACCAAAATGTCGGCAATTTACTCATCAGACCCGAAAAACGCGCAACTACCGCGCTCCTAAGAAAGCGTGAGCAGCTCCGGCAGCTGGTCGATAATCTTGTCCGCGGCATCCTGGCTAAAGCCAAAGCGCTCCTCGCGCTTGGCAATCACCGTTAACCCCGCGCGTTTGCCGGCAGTGATACCAGGCACCGAATCCTCAACACAGCAGCAACGGTCCGCAGGCAGCCCCAACAGATCCAGCGCATGCAGGTAGATGTCGGGCTCGGGCTTGCTCTCCTTAAACTGTTCGCCGCTCACCACATACTCAAAGGCATCCGACAGCCCGCATGCATCGAGCACTTCCTCGATGCTGTCCATGGGAGACGAACTCGCCAGCGCCACGCGAACGCCGCGGCGCGGCAACTCTCGAATCGTATCCACAGCGCCCGGGTTAATCAAAGCCTGGTAGTCACGCGGACGCTTATGCGCCCACTCGTCCCAACGGGCCAACGCTTCCTCGCCAGTGAAGTGCCCTTTACCGGCGCGTTCAAACCAATCGACCAGCATATGCAGGAAGAACTGATGCGAGGTGCCAATCTGCCCGTTCAGCTCCTCTTGGGTCAGGTTCAACCCAAGCTCCTTGGCAAACGCGGCAGTCTCCCCCAGGTAGTAATACTCGGTATCGACGATGACGCCATCCATGTCAAAGATAACGGCGTCGAACGGAAATGCGGACACGGCACCCTCCCTAACAAAAGGACGCCCGCGAGCAGGCGCCCGAACCATGCATTAATCGGCGATTCTAACCCAGCAGCTTATCCAGCGCTACCGCAATACCGTCTTCGTTGTTATTGGCGGTCACCATCTGGGCTACAGCCTTAACCTCATCGACGGCGTTGCCCATGGCAACACCGGTGCCGGCCCACTCAATCATGGACTTGTCGTTCTGGCCATCGCCAAACGATACGACCTCGCTGGCATCGATGCCGAGCTTGGGCAGGGCACCCTCGAGCGCACGAGCCTTGTCGATGCCGGGCGCCGTATATTCAAAGTACCAGTCAGCCGTAAACATACCCGACAGCGTCTGGGTAAAGGGCGCGTACATCTCCTCGTGATGCGCCTGCAGATAGGCCGGATCGCCCGCGGTGAGTAGCTTGTCCACCGGATAGGCATCCGCCACCTCATGAAGGCTCTCGACTTCGCGAATCTTAAGATCGCAGGCGTCGCGCTCGTATTTGACGATATTCTTCTGCGAGCCGTCCGGCAGCGTAATCATGCAGCGATACGAGTCCTCTACATGCAGGTCACGCCCGAGCGAAATCATAGGGATCACGTCAAAGCTGCGAAGATGGTCAATTAGGCGATGCAATTCGTCGACCGGCATGGCCTGGTCGAACAGCACCTCATCGGTCTGGGCATCGACCACGTGCGCACCGTTAAAGGCGACCAGCAGGCCATCGTGGTTGTGAAGATCGAGTTCTTGACCCAGGGCGCGAAGACCCCAGGCGGGACGACCCGAAGCCAAGATGAGCTTAATGCCCGATTCCTGTGCCGCGAGCAGCTTCTCGCGCGTACGCGGGCTGATCACCTTCTGATCGTTGGTAAGCGTACCGTCGATATCCATTGCGATGGCTTTAATTGCCATATGTGCCTCCCTGTCATTGAACAACCTTGTCTGAGCCATCATACAGAACACCCACGGCAGCTCTGTCTGCAACGGGTAAAAAGTCATATTGTCCCGAACATGAACGACGCGTGGTCGTGAAGCTTTATCGCTCAGGTCAAATACGCCTGCTAACGACGCTCCTCCGTCGGTGCACCCTCGACGATCGCAATGCCCGCCGATGCACCCAACGCGCTAGCGCCGGCCTCGATGAATGCGCAAGCCTCTTCGTAATTATGGATACCGCCCGCCGCCTTGATTGCCACGGAATCGCCGAGCACCTCGTGCATCAGCCGCACATCCTCGAGCTTAGCGCCGCCAAAGCTTCTACCAGTCGATGTCTTAAGGAATCCCGGCTTAGCCTCCAGCGCAATCTCACACACACGGTGCTTGGCGGCATCGTCGCCGTCCAGCTTGCACATCTCGACGATCACCTTCTCAGTGATGCCATGCGCGCGACAAAAATCAGCAATGGCAGTCATCTCGCGCTCGATGGCATCAAAATCGCGGTTCTCGACCGACTCCTGATTCAAAACGTAGTCAATCTCGGTAAAGCCGCACGCAGCGTATTCCTCAAACCTCGCAAGCTTCTCATCAAGCGTCATAGTGCCCTGGGGAAAGTCGATAGCACCGGCAAGGATAATGTCAGAGCCCTCGAGCATTGCGCGACCCGTCTCGTACTCCTGCAGGTTCGCAAATACACAACGGAAGTTGTACTTTAGTGCCTTCTCGACATACTGCTCAAATGTGTCCTCGGGAGCGTCGATATAGTCGATGTATTTATTGATGGGTTTGGCAAGCGTCATGCTGGGCCTCCTTGTTCAGGACCGACAACCGATTTGTGTTTTCACGCGAAATACCACGTCCAATGTACGCCCGATACGCAAGGACAGCGTCCGCATTCCGGCAAGCGGTATGAAATTAGCTGTAGAAGTATATCTACGGAAAGCGAATGGCGCCACATGCGGATGCCGACAGCCAGGCACCCCCCCCTCAATACACCCTCATGCCCATTCAAATAGCAAAGGACCCATATCTGTTGGGATGCGGGCCCCTTTACTGTTTGCGATCAGAAATGATGGGCTGCGCAACGTCGTTAGCGATCGAAATCGACCTGAGCGCTTTGGGCTTCGGGGAGCTCTGTGTAGAGCGGGTGATCCTCGAACTTAAAGCGCTCGACCTGCTGGGGAGCGCGGCCGCGTACGAACAGCCAGGAGCGGTCGACGGGCGTTGCCATGAGTGTACTGGGTAGCACGTCGGCACGCTCGGAAAAGACGCGGGCGCTCTCGGGGTCCTGGAAGGCTAGTACGAGCTGCGTGTCGCAGTTGCCCATGATGGAGCGAGCGCGCGCCTCGCCATAGAGCGCATCGAGTTGATTGGTTGACTGCAGCAATAGGGTTGCCCAGATCTCGCGGCTGCGGATGATGGACAGAACGTTGTCGATTTGCGGCATCTGCAGGTTGGCAAAGTCATCGAGCATAAAGCGGACCGGTATCGCAAGGCGGCCGTCGGGCTGCGCGTCGGCGTGGCGGATGAGTTCCGCGAAGGCCTGCGGGCGCCAGTGCCCGGTAGCCGTCGAAGAGACGATTGGGGCTGAGTATGCGGAGCATGTCAATCAGGGTGCGCACCGTTGCCGGGCCGGCTTGAAACCGGGCGGTTGCGCGGTTGTAGCGTTCGCGGTCGAGCACCATGATGCCCGGCGGGCCCTGCATGTCATCTTGCCCGCAGGTTGTCTGCTGATGCCGCGCCTCCAGGGCGTTGAGGCCCATGGCGAGGTCATGGATGGGAAAGGTCAGGGCGTTCTGCAGGTCATATCGATGATCCATCAATGTCATCCGCGTCTCATCGTCCATCTCGAGCCGAAGCTTAGTGTCGAGTGCAGTAATCATGTGTGCCAGATGACCCATGGTGTACGGGCCTTCGGTCTTACCATGGGATCCGAGATAAGGGTCGGAAAGTTTGTGGACGGCCGGATCGTTCATAATTTCGGCGCAGCGATTTGCCGAAAACTCGTGGTTGCTCAGTGCCTCGTCAACTGGCAGCAGGGCAAAGTTTGCGATCGTTGCGGCGGCGAAGTCAGTGTCGTAGCTGCCGTGCAGAGCACGGTCGATGCGTGCCTTGAGGACGGTGTTTGCAGTCTGGGTACGGGTAGTGTTCATGGCGTTTCCAATCTGTGATGTGCTTGCCTGTTGGTGATGTGCTGGGTGTCGTTGACGATGTGCTTGCTGTGCTTGATATGCTGGGTTGGATGCTAAGGAGTGGTGTGCTCGAGGGCGGCTTGTCGTGCGGAAGATGGCTCGATGCCTATACGGAACGGTCGGCGTGCCGTGAGCTGTTTTACCCTGTTATTTAGTTGTCGATAAAAGATGCTTGGTGTTCATATGCCGATCTTCTTTCTCTTACACGCTGAAAACTGAAACTTAATATGCTCGATCAAATGACGACCACCGGAGCGGTCTTCTTTAAGGGAAACAGGATTTGGCGTTTTGGAAAGTATCTTTTTCAAAAAATGTTCTTCGACGAGCATTCGACTCGGATATGGTGGTTCGCGACAAAAATCAACAATGGCAGTCATCTCGCGCTCGATGACATCAAAATCGCGGTTCTCGACCGGCTCCTGATTCAAAAATTAGTCAATCTCGGTAAAGCCGCACGCGGATACCGACAGCCAGACATCCCCCCAATACGCCCTCATGCCCATTCAAATAGCAAAGGGGCCCGTATCCCAACGGATACAGGCCCCTTTCGGCAATGACCTATCTCAGCAACAAAGACTACTTGCGGTGAGCGCGGTAGAACTCGATGAGCGCCTGGGTCGAAGCGTCCTGCTCGGCCTTGGCGGCGTCGTCGTGGAAGGCCGGGGTGATCTGCTTGGCAAGCTGCTTGCCCAGCTCAACGCCCCACTGGTCGTAGGAGTCGATGCCCCAGACCGTGCCCTCGACAAACGTGATGTGCTCGTACAGGGCGATGAGCTCACCGAGTGCGAACGGGGTCAGCGTGTCGCCAAAGATCGAGGTCGTCGGGCGATTGCCCTCAAAGCAGCGAGCCGGGACGATCTGCTCGGGCGTGCCCTCGGCGCGCACCTCGTCGGCCGTCTTGCCAAAGGCGAGCGCCTTGGTCTGGGCCAAGAAGTTGCCCAGGAACAGCTCGTGGACATCCTGACCGCTGTCGGTTGCGGGGTTGGCAGTGTTGGCGAAGGCGATGAAGTCGGCCGGGACCACCACGGTGCCCTGGTGCAGCAGCTGGTAGAAGGCATGTTGGCCGTTGGTGCCGGGCTCGCCCCAGAAGATCTCACCGGTGTCGGAGGTCACGGCGCTGCCGTCCCAGCGGACATGCTTGCCGTTGGACTCCATAGTGAGCTGCTGCAGGTAGGCCGGGAAACGGTGCAGGTACTGGCAGTACGGAAGCACGGCGTGGCTCTTGGAACCAAAGAAGTTAACGTACCAGACGTTGAGCAGGCCCATCAGCGCGACGGCGTTGTTCTCGAGCGGGGTGTTGCAGAAGTACTCGTCGATGGCGTGGAAGCCCTCGAGGAACTGCTGGAAACGCTCGGGGCCGAGCACGACGATCAGCGACAGGCCCACGGCGGAGTCAACGGAATAGCGGCCGCCGACCCAGTTCCAAAAACCGAAGGCGTTGGCCGGGTCGATACCGAAGGCCTCAACCTTCTCGAGTGCGGTGGAGACGGCGACGAAGTGCTTTGCCACGGCCTCGGCGTTCTGCTCATCGGAACCATCGATGGCGCCCTGAGCCTTGAGCTGCTCGAGCATCCAGGTCTTGACCTCGCGGGCGTTGGTGAGGGTCTCGAGCGTGGTGAAGGTCTTGGAGACGATGATCACGAGCGTGGTCTCGGGATCCAAACCCTTGAGCTTCTCGGCCTGGTCGTTGGGGTCGATGTTGGAGATGTAGCGGCAATCGATACCGGCGTCGGCATAGGGACGCAGGGCTTCGTAAGCCATGACCGGGCCCAGGTCGGAGCCGCCGATGCCGATGGACACCAGGTGCTCGATCTTCTTGCCGGTAACGCCCTTCCACTCACCGGAGCGCACGCGCTCGGCGAAGGCATACATGCGATCGAGGACCTCGTGCACGTCGGCGACGACGTCCTGGCCGTCGACGATGAGCTGGCCCTTCTCGCTTGCCGGGCGGCGCAGCGCGGTGTGCAGGACAGCGCGGTCCTCGGTGGTGTTGATGTGCTCGCCAGAGAACATGGCGTCGCGGCGCTCCTCGAGCTTCACCTCGCGAGCAAGATCGCACAGGAGCTTGACGGTCTCATCGGTCACCAGGTTCTTGGACAGGTCGAAGTGCAGGTCACCGGCGTCAAAGCTCAGCTTGTTCACGCGCTCGGCATCGGCGGCGAACCAGGCCTTGAGGTCGATACCTTCGGCCTCGAGCTTCTCCTGATGGGCCTCGAGTGCCTTCCAAGCGGCAGTCGACGTAGCATCGATAGGTGCGGCAACAGTTGCCATAGAGTCCTCCTCAGCATACGGGCGCACGCCTCCATGCGCCCGGACATTCAGATGCCACTATTCTAGCGCAGGTCAAGACTACAATCAGCGAGCGTTGCCAATCGGCCCCCAAACGGCAACCGACCAAAAAGGGACAGGTTTATTTTGGCAGGTCAAACGCTTTATCAACCAAAAATAACCCGTCCCTTTATGGCAAATATTAGGCCGCGGCGCACACACTGCCGAGCAGCTCACGCAGAGGAGACCCAATGCCCTCCAGCAGTTCGGGCGCGATAATGGCAAAAACCGGAACCTCACCGGTGCCCACGACAGCAGGCACCTTGCCCTCCGAGACAATGCATCCATAAGGCACAAAGCCGTCTTCGCCGGCATCGAGCGTCGCCATGCGACGGGCGAGTTCGCGTGCAAAGCCGGCAGTATCGGCATCGCCAATCGCCAAGACAAAGTCCACGCCTTCGTCGGTCGCCAGGGCCACGGCTTCGTCGATCGGCTCGTCTCCCCCGTCGCCCTCAACCGAGCCGCAGCGGAAAAGCACGCGCTCGAGCAGAGCTCGATCAAGCGAGCCGAGTGCCGCCGAGACAAGCTCATCGCGCGCGTGCTTGTCGCCACCCAGCACGACCAACGCCTTGGTGCCACCGTAGTGAGCGACCAATCGTCCGCACCAGCGAGCCACGTCTCCATCCGCAACAAGGCGCGTCGGCATACCAAACCCATAATTGACCATCTTTCCCACAACCCCTCCGTGCGTATAGGCGGTATCAATCGTTAGGCCCATGCTACGAAGCGAGGTTTTCCGAGCTGTTTCGCACTCTTTAGAGCCGCGTTAAAAACCCGATGCAGCCGCACGACCATACCTACCAAAACAAACCAGTCCCTTTTTGACAGGTTTTGACGATGTCCGCGCAAGCAGGTATTATCGAACAGGTATTCGATAAGAACATGTGTTTGATGGGAGGGCACGCGTGGAACACGAGCAGCATACCTATATCTGCATCGACCTTAAGACGTTCTACGCCAGCGTCGAGTGTGTCGACCGCGGGCTCGACCCACTCACCACGTGCCTGGTCGTTGCCGACGAATCGCGCGGACGCACGACCATCTGTCTTGCCATCACGCAGGCCATGAAAGACCTCGGGATACACAACCGCTGCCGTCTGTTCGAGATTCCCGACGGCATCGACTACATCAAGGCCGTACCGCGCATGCAGCACTACATGGAGGTGTCGGCGAAAATCTACGGCATCTATCTGGAATACGTGAGCCCGCAAGACATTCACGTCTATTCAATCGACGAGTGCTTTATCGACGTGACGCCCTATCTAGACCTCTACCACACCGATGCCGAAGGGTTCGCCTGCATGTTGCGCGACGAGGTCCTCGCGCGCACCGGCATCACGGCCACCGTCGGTATCGGCCCCAACCTATTCCAGGCTAAGGTGGCGCTCGATATTACCGCAAAGCACGTACCCAGCCGCATCGGCATACTCGATAACGAAACCTTTCGCAAGGAGATCTGGCCGCATCGACCCATCACCGATATCTGGGGTATCGGCCCCGGCGTGGCGGCCCGGCTCGAAAAGTACGGCGTCTACGACCTGATGGGCGTAGCCGCGCTCGACGAAAACCTGCTTTACGATGAACTCGGCGTCAATGCCGAATATCTCATCGACCACGCCTTCGGGCGCGAGCCGACAACCATCGCCGATATCCAAGCCTATCGCCCGCAGGCAACCTCAACCACCACAGGACAGGTGCTCTCAAAGGGCTATGCCTACGAGCAGGCCTACACCGTCTTGCGCGAGATGGTCGACAACGCCGTACTGGACTTGGTCGATAAGCACGTGGTGTGTGACAGCATCTCGCTCTTCGTGGGCTACGCGAGCGAGCGAGCCGACATACGCCGACTCGATGCCAGCGGCACGGCGCAATATGTAGACGGATGCGGACACCTGCGCTCGAGCACGTCAGGTATCGAGCCTACCGCGACCGCCGGCCCCGAACTCGCGCCCCGTGCGCCCAAGCCCGTCCAGCGCGATGACGAACGGCGTCGCCTGGTGCGCGAGGCGCAGGCAATCGACGGCATCTTTGTGGGGGAACACGGCGGCAAACCGCGCGGTGGCTATGCCGCACTCTTCGCGCACTCCAACGCCTCGCGAAAACTGCCCGAGCGCACCAATTCATTTAAGAAGATCATGGGTTACTTCGATGAGCTCTGGGCGCAGACTGTCGACCCCAAACGACCGATCAAGCGCATCAACCTGGGCTTTGGCAATCTCATGCCCGAGGAATTCGCTACCGTCGATCTGTTCAGCGACGTCGAGGCCGACGAGCGCGAACGCGATCTGGCGCGCGCCGTGTTGGCCGTGAAAGGCAAGTACGGCAAGAACGCCCTGGTCAAAGGATTGAGCTTTACCGCCGGCGCCACCGCACGCGAGCGCAACGATCAGGTAGGAGGACATCGTGCCTAAGCCCCAACAACAACCGATGCGGCCGCCGACACCATTTGAGCGCCTGGCGGACCCCGAGGGAAGACGTCGTTCCGCCGACCCCAAACTCACCGCCAACGGCGCCGTTCGCGCCGGGCGCGCCGCGCAGTTTATGCCCTTCGCCGCTCTCACGGGATACTACGAGCTCGTACGCAAGCAAGAAATCACTGTCGAGCCCAAATGCGAACTCACGGAAGAAAAAGCCCTCGAGCTTTCGAAAAAGCTCGAGGGCCTCAAACGCGGCGACTTGGTTCGCGTCACCTATTACGATACGTACGGTTATCGTAGCCGTACCGGCATTCTCGATGAAGTGCTCCCCGCATTCAAGCTGCTCAAACTTAAGGATATCGCCATTAACTTCGACGATATCCAAGACGTGGAGCTGCGCGGCCGAGCCCAATCGAACGCCTCGGCCTCGATGCGAGCGACTAGAGCCTCATGACGTAATAACCCGCGCCCCTTACCACGGCCTCAAGCGTCTCGCGGCCAATCGGATACTTCGAGCGCACGCGCGCTGTGTGGTCCGCAAACGTCACCGTTGCCCACACGCCATGCAGCGCATTAAGGGCATTCTCAACGTTGTGCGCGCAGCCATCACAACTCATGCCGCCAATGAGCAGCTCATCGCAGTAGGGGTAGTGAGATTTGTCGGTATCGGCCACCACGGCCCTTTTAACTTTTTTGCCACTCGAACCATCGCTGCAGCAGCTTTTGCCGCGCGTCGATGCGACAATGCGGCGCAGTCCAAAGAACATACCGACGGCAATTACGGCCAGTACGATGATATTCGCAGGGTTAAGCAGATCTTCCATGCGCTCCCCTTTCCTCGTAGCTCATTCAGAGATACCCGCGTGAGGTGTCACCATCCTACCCCAAGCTCATGTCAGTTCAATCAAATAGTTTC
This sequence comes from Collinsella sp. TF09-1AT, assembly GCF_003436895.1. Classification (NCBI taxonomy): domain Bacteria; kingdom Bacillati; phylum Actinomycetota; class Coriobacteriia; order Coriobacteriales; family Coriobacteriaceae; genus Collinsella; species Collinsella sp. TF09-1AT. The sequence goes on from NZ_QSRC01000006.1 coordinate 85,994, forward strand.
GTATTTCTTACTTTTTAGTTGACCTAGGCTTACTTTCGTGTATAAGTTTTCCTTGTTTAACAAGTGAGGACTCAAAAGGGGAACCATGACTCGAACCATAGACATCCCAACGTTTCAGGCAGCGGTCGTGCGCAACTGCTCCCCCACGCTCGCGGGCATTAAACCAGCATCGCTTTTTACCTATCCCGGCATCTATGCCCATCAGGATGGCTCGAGTGCGACCGCGCCGATCGCCGATCGACGCGAACGCCTGCTCAACGTCATCGCCCAGTGCAACCACGAACTCGACCCGCTCGGCATCCACCTGAGTGTTTTGGTCTGGCGTCCCTGCGGGGCGCTTGTGTACGCATATCGGCCCCATAGCCTCGCCACATACCTTGCGGGCCCGCGCGCCAAAACGGCGCTCGCCAAGGAGGGCTACAACACCGACAATCTGCCGATATGTCTCGCGCACCTGGCATCACGCATCGCGCTCGCGAGCACTAACGCCGCGGAATGCGCCTGCGACCAGGCACGGTGCGCATTGGACCATCAAGCCCGCTGCAATAACAGCTGCTCCTGTGAGTTCCCCCACGAAATTGGCTACTTTTTGGGATACCCCTACGACGACGTCCATCAGTTCATCGTCCAGCATGGCGAAAACTATAAGGTCTTTGGCGCATGGAAGGTATACACAAACGTTGAGCAGGCGCTCACGACCTTCGATTCCTATCGCGCATGCACGCAATACCTTACCTACATCTATCAGCAGGGCTGCACCCTGGGACAACTTGTCCAGGCAACCCGATAGAGCATACAAAACACGGCCGCACGCCGCACAACCGAAAGGAAAACATATGAGCAAGATCGCCGTCGTCTACTGGAGCGGTACGGGCAACACCGAGGCCATGGCAAACTTCGTTGCCGAGGGCGCAACCGGTGCCGGCGCCGAGGCAGAGGTCATCTCCTGCGCCGACTTCTCCGCAGACAAGGCCGCCAGCTATGACGCCTTCGCCTTCGGCTGCCCCGCCATGGGCTCCGAAGAGCTTGAGTACGACGAGTTCCAGCCGGTGTGGGACGAAGTCAAGGAAATTCTCGGCGACAAGAAGGTCGTCCTCTTTGGCTCTTATTCGTGGGCCGAGGGCGAATGGATGGACAACTGGAAGGCAGACGCCGACGAGGCGGGTGTCAACGTCGTCGATTCCGCAATCTGCTTCGACGCCCCCGATGACGAGGGCGAGGCCGCCTGTCGCGCCCTTGGAGCCGAGCTGGCTTAACACGCCACAGGCCGACAAAGCCGAGTCATGACAATACGCATACGTGTCCTAACAAAAACGGGGACTGAATCCACATCCAGCCCCCGTTTCCTGTAACGAAAATTGCGTTTAACCGACTACGAGATATTGCCCAAAAACGCCTTGGTACGCTCGCTCTTGGGATGGTCGAAGACCTCACTCGGCGTGCCCTCTTCCACGATAACGCCGCCGTCCATAAAGACGACGCGATCGGCAACGTCGCGGGCAAAGCCCATCTCGTGCGTCACGACGATCATGGTCATGCCGTCGCGGGCCAGGTCGCGCATAACGCCCAATACGTCGCGGACAAGCTCGGGGTCGAGTGCCGACGTCGCCTCGTCAAAGAGCATCACGTGCGGGTTCATCGACAGGGCGCGGGCGATGGCAACGCGCTGCTGCTGACCGCCCGACAGCTGGCTCGGCATAAAGTCGATGCGCTCGGCAAGACCGACCTTGGTCAACTCTTCGATGGCGATCTTCTCGGCCTCTTCCTTACTGCGCTTGAGCACCTTTTGCTGCGCAAGCATGACGTTCTTTTTGACCGACAGGTGCGGGAACAGATTGAACTGCTGAAACACCATGCCCAAGTGCGTGCGTACCTTATTGAGGTCGACGCCCTTGGCACACACATCCACGCCCTCAACGACAATCGAGCCGCTCGTGGGATGCTCCAGGCGATTGATGCAGCGAAGCATCGTCGACTTACCCGAGCCCGAGGGGCCCAGGACCACGACGACCTCACCCTTGTGCACATCCAGATCGATGTCGCGCAGGACCACGTTATCGCCAAAGGCCTTCTGGAGATTCTTGATGCTGACGACGACCTCGTTCGAGTTATTGGTTTCGCTCATGATAGGACCTCCTTACAGACCGGCGATGTGATCGGCGGGCGTCGCGACGACCTGTCCGGCGCTCTTGGCGGGACGCTTCTTCTTGACTTCGGCCGTACCCAAAAGCCTCGCCTCAAGACCGCTCACCAAGCGGGCAAGCGGCAGGGTGATGACCAGATAGAACAGGGCGGCAACCACATACGGCGTAATGGATCCCGTCGTAGCCACGATGGTGCGGGCGTTCATGACGATCTCGACCACGCCCACGGCGGCAAGCAGCGACGTATCCTTGTAAAGCAGGATAAACTCGCTGGTCAGCGTAGGCAGGACATTGCGGAACGTCTGCGGAATCATAACGTAGAGCAACGTCTGGAAGGCATTCATGCCCAGCGAGCGAGCAGCCTCGTTTTGACCCTTGGGGATCGACTGAATACCGGCACGGAAGATCTCGCACAGGTACGCAGACGAGTTCATGGCCATGACGATGACGCCCAGGGCATAATCATCTACCTTGACGCCGGCCAGCGGCAGGCCAAAGAACGCGATATAGATCTGCAGGAACGCCGGCGTACCGCGGATGATATTCACGTAGATGCCGGCAAGGCAACGCAGGATGCGCGACTTGGAGATGCGCATGAGCGACAGGGCGAAGCCAAAGGGAATTGCCAACGGAAACGCCACAAGCACGATCGAGAGCGACATGAGGAAGCCCTTAAAGACGATCGGCAGGCTCTGGACCAAAATGACCGGGTTCAGGAACAGGCGCAGGAACATATTGGAGTTCCAAGCCTCGACCCACGGCTGCTCTTTAAGGTCGGCCAGGAAGTAATCGAAAGCCGTCACGCCCTTGATCTCCACCGAGGACATCTTGGAAATCTTCTTGGTTGAGCCGTCGGCCAGGGTATAGGTTCCGCTAAAGGCCTCGTCGCCGCCCTCGAGGGGGAAGGTCACGCCGTAAACCTCGACACGGAAAAAGCCGCCGGCAGGCGCCGTCTCGCCAAAGTCGATCTTGAGCGTCTGGCCATCCGCCTTGCACGTGGGCTTCATGGGGGTACGGTCCATAAGGTCCTCGCCCGAAAGCATCGTCAGGCGCGTATCGTCGGCACTAAACGTCGTGCCATCGACAAACGTCAGCGAAAGACCGCTCAGCTCCTCGTCGGCATCGGCCTGGACTTCCCAGGTAATGCGCGTCTCGGTGCCGCCGACCACATCGCTGCCCGAGCCGGTGTTGGGTCGGGCAGTGATCTTTGCGGTCTCAAGCGCCTGGGCGGTCGAGGGTGCATATGTCCCCGCACACACCAGCGCGAGCGCCACGGCCATGGCGCAGGCTAGATTTTGGAGCAAGGCGGACCGTGGAGAACGCTGCTCCGCGGTCCCTTTGTTCAATCGAGACAAGGTGGCTCCTATCGTAGAAGTTGCCTGCAAAACAAGACGGAAACGCTCTCCGTCGAGAGAAGCGCAAAGGCCCTCTCCGCAAAACGGAAAGGGCCCGCACGCAATCAAGCATTAATTTACTTGATGTTGTACTTAGCCATGAGGGCGTCAACGGTACCGTCATCGGTCAGGTCCTTGATGGCCTGGTTGATGTCGTCCTTGAGCTTGGTGTTGCCCTGATTGACGGCGATGGCGTACTCCTCGCCAGTGCTGATCTGCTTGATGGTCTGGCAGGTGTTGAACTGCTCGGCGGTCAGCTGGCTGGCGACGGAGCGGTTGGTGACTACGGCATCGCCCTTATCAGACTGCAGGGCGCTGAAGCACTCGGTGGCGTCCTTGTAGGGAACAATCTTGGCCTTGGGGAAGTTCTCCTGGGCAAAGGCCTCGGCGGTCGAGCCGGACTGGACGATGATGGTAGCGTCGGCGTTGTTGAGCTTCTCGCTGTAGTTATCGGCCGTAATGTCGGTGTTATCGACCTTGGTCACGATAGCCTGGTCATCCATGTAGTAGGAGTCAGAGAAAGCGACTTCCTCCTCACGCTCGGGTGTGTCAGTGATAGCCGCAATGGCGACGTCGTACTTGGCGCCCGAAGCAACGCCGGGGACGAGCGTGTCGAAGTCGTTGTTGACGTACTCGACATCCAGACCCAGCTTGTCGGCGATAGCCTTGATGAGCTCAAGGTCAAAGCCCTGATAGTCGCCGTTGTCGTCCTTATACTCAAACGGAGCGTATTCGGCAGAGGTGCCGACGGTCAGCGTGCCGTCCTTGACGAGCGCATACTCCTTGGAGCCGTCGACCTTCTCGACCTTCGCGTTGTCAGGGCTGCTGGAACCGGCATCGGAACCAGAGGTGGCGTTGGACGAACCACAGCCCGTCAGTGCAAGAGCGAGCGCCATGGCGCCCGTGGCTGCAAACGCGCCAAGCTTCTTGAGCTTCATAATCAGTCTCCTTCCAGTGACCCCGTTTGATTCAGAGGTCTGCAAAAACTGTTGGCTATTATGCACCCGCTTGTAGGAATCTGCAATGAGAAAACTGATTGAAACAAGCCCATAACGTGAATGAAACACCCACTTTGTGGCTGTTAATTACTGCGCAAAGACCTTAAGAGTTTTATTTCAGCCGCATAACCTGCAAGTTCGTTCGGTGTCTCCAAAATGAAAGGCAACGCACGCAGACGGTCATTCGATACAATATTCTGCATAACCTGCATACCGCCGCCAAGCTCCTCGCTACCAAGGTAGCCCTTACCGATGCACTCGTGACGATCTTTATGGGCGCCACAGGGGTTCTTCGAATCGTTGATGTGTACGGCACGCAAGCGGTCGATACCCACCACGCGGTCGAACTCGTCGAGTACGCCGTCCAGATCATGGATGATGTCGTAGCCGGCATCGCTCACATGGCAGGTGTCTAGGCAAACGCCCAACTTGACCGACAGCTCGGGGCGTTTGCCGGCAACGCCCTGGATGATGAGCGCCAGCTCCTCAAAGCTACGGCCCACCTCGGTACCCTTTCCCGCCATGGTCTCGAGCAGCACCGTCGTCTGCTGCCCCTCAAACATCACCTGACACAAGGTGTCGACGATCATCTGAATGCCGGCATCAGTCCCCTGCCCCACATGCGCGCCGGGGTGGAAGTTGTAGTAGTTGCCGGGCAGCGCTTCCAGGCGCTGCAAGTCCTCGGCCATTGCCTCCAAGGCAAACTCGCGCGCCCGCTCTTTGGCAGAACAGGGGTTATAGGTATACGGGGCGTGTGCCACGAGCGGACCAAAATCGTTTTGCTCCATAAGCTCGCGCAGGGCTGCCACGTCATCCATGTCAAGGTCTTTCGCCTTGCCGCCGCGCGGGTTGCGCGTAAAGAATGCAAAGGTATTGGCGCCAATGGACAGCGCCGTCTCCCCCATTGCCCGATAGCCCTTCGTCGTGGATAGGTGACACCCGATCGTCAGCATCCCCAGCTCCCCCTCATCAGTTGCGGTGAAATACGGTCTATTGATGCCTTATTTTGGCGCAAACAGACCGTATTCCACCGCACGTTATAAAAGGGTCATGAGGAGCGCGTTTTGCCGAAGGCCCTAAGCGCCGCCGTCACGGGGCCGGGCTGAAAACGGCGGCGTACGGCGTCCAAGCGCCCGGGGATATCGATGTGCTGCGGACAATGCCGCGCGCATTTGCCGCATTTGACGCAATTGCTCACCAACTTGGGCTCGCTCGTCCGCACCGCGCTCGCCGTAAAATACTGCGATAGACCCGTAAACCAGCTGTGCGCATAACTTGCGTTGTAGGCGGCAAAACATCCAGGGATATTGATGCCTTTAGGACACGGCATGCAATAGCCACATCCCGTGCAGGGCACGCGATTCGATTTCTCAAACTCTCCCAGTACACGTGCGATGGTATCGAGCTGCTCTGTCGTCATCGAATTCGGCAGGGCCCGATCGGCCAACGCCGCGTTCTCATCCACCTGCGCGGTATCGGTCATACCCGAAAGCAGCATCGTGACCTGAGGATGGTTCCACACCCACGAAAGCCCCCAGGCGGCAGGGGTGCGCAAATGCGGATCACGGACGCTCTCGAGCACAGCGCGGGCCCGCGGCGGCAGCTTGCCCGCCAGACGCCCGCCTAGCAGCGGCTCCATCACAAACACCGCGAGCCCGCGCTCCGCAGCCGCCATGAGTCCTGCCGTTCCCGCTTGGTAGCGCTCGCCGGCATAGTTGTACTGTATCTGGCAAAAATCCCAATCGTATGCGTCGAGCATCGTCAAGAAATCCGCCGCGCTGCCGTGATACGAAAAACCAATCTGGCGAATGCGCCCCGACGCCTTTTGGCGCGCGATCCAATCCTCGACGCCCAACGCCACCACACGTTCCCACTGGACGGGCGAAGTGATGTTATGCATAAGGTAATAGTCGATATGGTCGGTCCGCAGACGACGCAGCTGCTCGTCAAAGAAACGGTCGAAATCCCCGGTGCATGCACACGAAGCGTGCGGCAGCTTGGTCGCCAGCAGCACCTGGTCACGCAGCCCCAAACGCTCAAGCGAAGCGCCCACGCATGCCTCGTTGCCGGGATAGAGATATGCGGTATCCAGGTAATTAATCCCCTGCCCCACCGCACGGGAAATGATGGCGTCGGCCGCCTTCGCGTCCGGATGACCCGGTGCACCGGGAAATCTCATACAGCCCAGACCGAGAGCGGATAATCGGTTACCACTTTTGGGGTCAACGCGGTATTGCACAGACCCTCCCTTCGCCATAAGCGCCCCGGCAAGGAGAAACACAACGGTCACGCGGCCGAAACATCATGGAATCGCAATCGAGAACGTATCGTAACGCAGCAGAAATCGAGCCGTCACGGCACCGCTTTAATATCAGCAAAAAGCCCGATGAAAGGAGCCGGGCGTGACCACGCGCGAGGACGCCTACCCTTACCCGGGCGAGCAATACATCCTTTCGGTCGACCGTTACCAAATCGAGGTCATGGATCATCTGGATGAGCTTCCCGCCACGGGTGCTGTCATCTTCTGCACCTTCCCCAAAGTGCGTGATGGCGTCGGATACCCCGCACGCGTCTTTGCGGTCTGCCCCGCGTCATAAGTTCCCGTGTTCCCATGCGTTCGTTCTTCTAAATACCGCTATCCGGCGCACACAACATACCCCGACAGCATACAATCCATCAGGCGCCCCGTACGTGGGCGCCTTTTTATGGGGAGATGATTCATATGCAGATCAACAAGGTCGCCTTCATCGGCAAGGGCGGTGTCGGCCTACTCTACGGCAGCATGATCGCCCAAGCGCTCGGCAACGACGCTGTTGAATATGTCATGGACGACGCACGCTTTGAGCGCCACGCGGGCGATGCGCTCAATATCAACGGCAAGCCCTGCGCGCTCAAGTCCGTCCGCGCGAGCGAGGCGACGCCCGTCGACCTGGTCATTCTCACTGTCAAGACAACCGGGCTCGATATGGCACTCAAAACCATGGAAAGCGTCGTGGGTCCCGACACGCTGATTGCGTCACTGTGCAACGGCATCACGAGCGAACAAAAGATTGCCGAACGCTTTGGCTGGAAGCACACCGTCCTGGGCATCTGCCAGGGCATGGACGCCGTATTCCTCAACGGAGAGCTCACCTATGCCAATGCCGGCGAAATCCGCTTTGGCGCGGCAGCAGGCACCGAGCTCGCAACCGTCACCGCCATCGACGAGCTCTACACGCGTTGCAGTATCGCCCACACCGTCGAGCACGACATATCACATCGTATGTGGGCCAAGCTCATGCTCAACGACGGCATCAACCAGACCTGTATGGCCTACGGCGGCACGTACGGAAGTGCCACGGAACAGGGCTCCGAGCAGCGTCGCTGCTTTGTTTCCGCCATGCGCGAGACGCTTGCGGTCGCCAACGCCGAGGGCATCGAGCTCACCGAAGCGGATCTGACGCAGATGGTGCACCTCATCGAAGGGCTCGATCCCGTCGGCATGCCCTCGATGGCACAGGACCGCATCGCACGACGCAAGACCGAGGTCGAGGAGTTTGCGGGTACCATCTGTCACCTCGCGGCCAAGCATGATATCCAAGTGCCGCAAAACGAATGGCTCTATTCGCGCATCCGCGAAATCGAGGCCAGCTGGTAGCGCTCGACATACCGCAGCCAACAGACTCAACGGCAAAACCGCCGCAAGGGACATTCCACTTGCGGCGGTTTCCTGCTTCATCTATAGCTAAAACCAGCTTCACGGCTGTTAGAGTTGCGAGCCCCGCATCTCGTCCTCATCCTCACGGCAAAGGACGACGCCGGCGCTTCCCAGCGCAGCGACAGCAATCAGGGCCCCCACAACGATAGGAGCAGCTCCGCACAAGCCCTGCATGCCCGCGACAAGCGCGGCTGTAGGACCAAGACAACCCAGCGCAAGTGCAACGGCGGCAATAGCGATATCTCGAGCGTTCATGAGACCACTTCCTCCACGGGAAAGACCTTGCTTCTCATGACTTAGTGTGCCCCGCATCCATACGCCCAGCGTACCGCCACGGTAAGCGCTCTGTTAACTCAAGCACGCACAAAAAAACGGGCGTCCTTACGTTGCCCTAAAGCTCGGTAAAGACGCCCATCCGCCAAATATCCGTGATGCAGAATAATTACCAACCGGTGTAGTAGTCGGTGGTTCCGGCAGCGCAGCCGGAGTCATAGACCTTGCAATCACCCTTGGAGCCCGTAAAGGTCGAGCCCTGGGCCATATCGCCCGCCGCAACAACGTAATAGCCGTCGGAATCGCGCCAAAAGCCCTCAGAATCCTGAGTCCATTCGCCCGTGCGATAGTGATAAAGCACATTGCTGCTGTAATAGGTCTCACGACGCCCGTTGTAGTTATTTACACCCGCAGAGCGCGTCAGGCCCGATCCGTTCGCGTAGGACGCGGCAGACGCGTAGGACGGATTGTAACCGGCGTTGTAGTACGAAGCCTGGGCGGCCTCGGCAGCCTCGAGCGCTTCGCACTTGGCATCCTCAAGCGCAGTGCGCAGCTCATCGAGCTCGGTCGACCTGGCGTCGACCTCCCCCATCGTCAAAAGGCTACCCGCACCGTCGATGCAACCCTGCAGCACAGCGCGCTCGTCATCGGTAGCATAGTCGCCATACATATTCATAATGATCTGAGCGCGCATCTCCAAGGAATCGCGCTTGGCCTCCATCGAGGCGTTCCACTCCTGCATAGAGCCATAACCATCGCCGCGATAGTCAACGGGCTGTACCAGTGTCGTCTCGGACGGCGTAGATCCAACCGTATCGGACAGTGTTGCGGCGTGGGCATCGGTTGCGCCGGCGCCCACCAAAAGTGCCACGGTCAGAGCGGCGGAAAGGGCGGCGACTTTCGGTTTTCGTGAATCGATCCTCATGTAGCTGGAAACCTCCGTAGTGCGTTTTTGCTGCGTTTGAGCTGTGTGTGATTCGATCGCGCTGCATAGTACCCCGAGCAAATCGCGACCTGCGGTTTTACTCAAAAGGCGCACGTCAATTGCGTAAAACTCACATCCTCTCAACAGGAGTTTTCCACAACTCGAATGCATAAAGCATGTCAAAAACCCTGTAATATCGCCTTCCCTATGCAAAAAAGGCGCCTGCGCAACCATTGCTTGCGCAGGCGCCTTGAGCAGGCATTTTATGCAGTTATACCTATCGAGTCGCAAGGGGTCCTTGCACAAGTCGCCTTACTCGTCCAGCGCGGCGAAAGCCTGCTTCAGATCCCAAATGATATCCTCGGCGTTCTCGGTACCGATGGAAAGACGGATCGTGGAGGGCGTGATGTTCTGTTCGGCGAGCTCCTCGGCAGAGAGCTGGGAGTGCGTGGTGGTAGCCGGGTGCACGACGAGCGACTTAACGTCGGCCACGTTGGCGAGCAGCGAGAACACCTGCAGATGATCGATGAACTTCCAGGCGGCCTCCTGGCCGCCCTTAATCTCAAAGGTGAAGATCGAAGCGCCGCCGTTGGGGAAGTACTTCTGATAGAGCTCGTGATCGGGGTGCTCAGGCAGGCTCGGGTGGTTTACCTTGGCGACGTGGCTGTCACCAGTCAGGAACTCAACGACCTTCTTGGTGTTCTCGACATGACGGTCAACGCGCAGCGACAGAGTCTCGGCGCCCTGGAGCAGGACCCAGGCGTTGAACGGGCTGATGCAGGCGCCCTCGTCACGCAGCAGGATAGCGCGGACATAGGTTGCGAAGGCGGCGGGACCGGCAGCCTCGGCAAACGAAACGCCGTGGTAGGAGGGGTTGGGCTCAGCGATCTGGGTGTACTTTCTGCTCGCCTTCCAATCGAAGTTGCCACCGTCGACGATCACGCCGCCCAGCGAGGTGCCGTGGCCGCCGATAAACTTGGTCGCAGAGTGAACGACGATGTTGGCGCCGTGCTCCAGCGGACGGAACAGATACGGGGTGCCGAAGGTGTTATCGACGACGACCGGAAGGCCATGCTTCTTGGCGATCTCGGAGATGGCGTCGATGTTGGGGATATCGGAGTTGGGGTTGCCGAGCGTCTCGAGGTAGATAACCGTGGTGTTGTCCTTAATGGCACCCTCGACCTCGTCCAGGCTGTGGGCGTCGACAAAGGTGTTCTCGACACCAAACTGGGAGAGCGTGTGCTCCAGCAGGTTGTAGGAACCGCCGTAGATGGTCTTCTGGGCGACCACGTGGTCACCGGCCTGGGCGAGGGCCTGCAGGGCATAGGTGATGGCGGCAGCACCCGAAGCGACAGCGAGACCAGCCACGCCACCCTCGAGCGCGGCGATGCGATCCTCAAAGACGCCCTGGGTGGAGTTGGTCAGACGACCGTAGATGTTACCGGCGTCGGCAAGACCAAAGCGGTCAGCAGCATGCTGGGAGTTGCGGAACACATAGCTCGTGGTCTGGTAGATAGGCACAGCGCGGGCGTCGGATGCGGGGTCGGCGCTCTCCTGGCCAACATGAAGCTGCAGGGTGTCGAAACCAAAGGTGTGCTCGGGGTTGTTGATGAACTGGCTCATGATGATCTCCTTGATCGAATAAAAAGTAACTAAGAGCGAGAGAAGTTAGTCGCTGCCTCCTGATCACGCCAACGGGCGCAAACAGGAGCCCGGCATTCGTCTTGGTAAGCAGTGCATATGCGGTCCCCCTTTTTGACGTCCCGGTTCCGTGGTCGGCTTAATTACCTACCGCATTTGTGTGTTTTGAATAGTACGAGCGTTGCATCGCTCGGTCAATCACTTAAAATCGCTAACCTGTTATCGGTTTTTTAGATAGCTATCGAAAGGACGGGCGCCGATGACCCTCCAGCAGCTTCGTTTTCTTATCGCCGTGGCGGAGTCTGGCTCAATTAACGCCGCAGCCCAGCGCCTCTATACCGCGCAGTCCAATATCTCCAACGCCGTCAAAAGCCTAGAGCAGGAGCTCCATCTGGAGATCTTCACGCGCTCCAGCCGCGGCGTCACGCTCACCAACGACGGCACCGAGCTTTTGGGCTATGCGCGCCAGGTCGTAGAGCAGGCCGATATGCTCGAGGCCCGCTACGAAGACGGCGGCACACCCCAGGCGCGCCTTGCCATCTCGGCCCAGCACTACGCTTTTTCGGTCGAGGCCTTTATCAACGTCGTCGAGCGCTGCCGCGACAGCAAGTTCGAGTTCATCATGCGCGAAACCACCACGTCGCAAATCATCGACGACGTCCGCGCATTTCGCAGCGATATCGGCATTCTGTATCTGGATGACTTTAATGCCCGCGTCCTGCAGAAGACCTTTACCGACGCCCGCGCGAGCTTCCATCCCCTCTTCGATGCAACAGTCCACGTCTTCGTGAGCGAACGCCACCCACTCGCACGTCGTGCCCAGCTATCGCTTGCCGACCTCACGCCCTACACGCGCTACAGCTTTGAGCAGGGAACCTCAAATTCCTTCTATTACGCCGAGGAACCGTTTAGCTATATCCCTTGCGACCGCAACATACGAATCTCGGACCGCGGAACGCTCACCAACCTGCTCATCACGTCGAACGGCTACACCTTGTCGACCGGCGTCCTCTCCAATGAAATGCAATGGGGCATGGCATCGATCCCGTTGGCAGACGCCCCGACGATGCATGTGGGCTATATCATGCACGACGAGCGCAAGCCCTCTCCCCTCTTGCAGCAATACCTCAACGAGCTCGACCGCATCATCCACGAAAGCCAGCCATCTGGAGACGGGATAGATATCATAGATTGCTAGCCCTCGCCGAACGCGGCGCTACAATGGACACCCACGCGAGAAGCGCCTAACGAAAGGAACCATGTGAAGGTCATCATCCATACCGACGGCTCGGCCCGATCAAATCCGGGACGCGGCGGCTACGGCGCCGTGCTCAAATACACCAACCCCGCCGGCAAGACCTTCACCTCCGAGCTTTCACGCGGCTACGCCAAGACCACCAACAACCGCATGGAGCTCATGGCAGTCATCGTGGCACTCGAGGCGCTCAACCGCCCCTGCGACGTCGAAGTCCATTCCGATTCGCAGTACGTCGTCAACGCCTTTAACAAGCACTGGATCGACGGCTGGAAAAAACGCGGCTGGAAGACCGCCAACAAGCAGCCTGTCAAGAACCGCGATCTGTGGGAGCGCCTGCTCACCGCAAAGAGCAAGCACAAAGTGGAGTTCATCTGGGTTAAGGGCCACGCCGGCCATGAGCTCAATGAGCGCTGCGACGAGCTTGCCACCACGGCGGCCGACGGCAACAACCTCGATATCGACGCCGGCTTTATCGAGAGCGACCTGTAACGGCGTTTTCGCACGCTATTTCCTGCCCCCTCGCGCTACACTCATCCTGTAAACCGAACGGCACGAGGGGGATACATGCTGCGTATAGCGACCATCGGCACATCCATGATTACCGACGACTTTATCCAGGTCGTCAACGCCAACGACCAAGCCGCGTTTGTGGGCACGCTTTCGCGCGATGCAGATCGCGGCGCCGCCTTCACCACTAAGCACGGCGGCGAGCGTAACTTCACCGCACTTGACGAGCTTGCGTCCGCCGACGACGTCGACGCCGTCTATATTGGCAGTCCCAACGCACTTCACCACAAACAGGCGCTCGCCTGCATCGCCGGTGGCAAGCACGTTATCGTCGAAAAGCCCTTCTGCGCCACCGAGGCACAGGCGCTCGAGGTCTTCCGTGCCGCCGAGGCCGCCGGCGTCGTTGCCCTCGAGGCTATGCGCCCGCTCCACGACCCCGCCTTCCATGCCACCGAGGACGCCCTGGGCGAAATCGCGCCCATTCGCCGCGCCTCGCTGCGCTTTGGTAAGTACTCCTCGCGCTACAACGAGATTCTCGCAGGACGCGCCACCAATATCTTCGACTGCCACATGGCATCGGGTTCCCTTATGGACATCGGCGTCTATACCGTCGAGCCCATGGTCGAGATCTTCGGCATGCCCTCCGGCATCGCCAGCATGACCACGCTGCTCGACCCTGCCACGCAAAAGCTCACGCACGGGCCCATTGACGGCTGCGGCTCCATCCTTGCCAGTTACGGCGGCGGTCGCATCTCGGTTGAACTCGCGCATTCCAAGATCACGAATGACCTGCTGCCCTCGCAAATCGAAGGCGAGCGAGGCACCATCCAGATCGACCATCTGTCCACGCCCCGCAACGTACGCATCGACTATCGCGGTGACGTCGTGCGCGGATCGGCGACCGAGGCCCCACGCGAGCAGGATGACAGCGGCATTGTGCTCGACCTGCCCAAATCGAATAACACCATGGAGTACGAGCTCGCCGACTTTATCACCGCCATCAGCGGCATCGACAACGTCAACGAAGAGATTTGGGAAACGCCGGCCGGGCACCATGAACTTGGCCACTATCGCGATGTCACGCTTGTCTCGCTGCGTATCATGGACGCCGTGCGCCAGCAGGCCGGCATCGCCTTCCCCGCAGACTCTGAGAAGCAGGCCTAGCGATGGGCTTTCTTGACAAGTTCTTCTCCGGCGTCAATCGAGAGCCTCAAAAACCGTCCGGCGTTGAGCTCGAACTGCGGCGCAGGCTTACGGTGTTGGTAAGCGACACGGCCACTCAAAACGCCCCTCAGCGCTATTTTCTTCGGTGGGAGGGCCAAGTCCAGGGCGTCGGCTTTCGCTTTACCAACACCAATCTCGCACAGGCACACACACTCACCGGCTGGGTACGCAATATGGAAGACGGTTCGGTCGAAATGGAGGTACAAGGCGCGCCTGCGAATATCCTGTCTCACCTCGAAGCACTCCACGCCTCCTACGAGCGAATGGGCATTCGTTTTCGCCTCGAGGACGCACAAGCCCGCGCCACGCTTACCGGTGAAGATGGTTTCGACCCTCACTATTAGTATTGTGTGCTAAATACGGTATCATTTACTTACCTACCGTGACGGAAAAGAGGTGAGGCGCATGGCCGTGCAAAGAAGAAACACCAAGCAGCGGAAGCTGGTTCTTGATGCCGTGCGCCAAAGCTATAACCATCCCACCGCCGATGAGATCTACAACGCCGTGCGCGAACAGGACGACAAGATCAGCCGCGGCACGGTGTACCGCAACCTCAACCTCTTGGCCGATGCCGGGGAGATTCTCTCCATCAAGACGCCGGGCGGCAGCCGTTTCGATCGCACCATCGAGCCGCATGCGCATATCATCTGCACCTCGTGCGGCCGCGTCATCGATGTGCCGCTCCCCTTCGATGCCCAGCTCGATACCAAGGCATCCGAACAAATCGGTTGGAACGTCACCTCGCACTACACGATCTTCGAGGGCCTCTGCCCTAACTGTAGGTAGTTTTTGGGACATGCCTTAAAATCTACCTTTCCACCGATTACGGCAAAAGTAGATTTCTAGGCATGTCCCAAATATCTACTCAGCAAGCAAGCGATGCAGCTCTTCTTCGACCGTACGCACATAGCGGACGCGGTCATTGATACCGCGCATAGTGGGGTTGCAGTTCTCCATCAGGCAGGGATGACCCACCACGTTGAGCATGTCGCGGTCGTTTTCATTGTCGCCAAATGCCATCATCTCGTTGGATGAGATCCCCAGCGCACGGCCATAATCGGCAAGCGCGGACCCCTTGCCCGAATCAAAGCCGATAAAGTCCGTCCATTCGGTTCCCGACGTCATCACATCGACCCGGTCGCTAAAGCGACGCACGAAATACTCCAGCGCCGCCGGCTGCTCCGCCTCGGGCGTCTGGAAGGCAATCTTAATGACGTCTTCGTCGATGTCCTCGGGGCGGTCGACCACCGCCACATCGCAGTGGACCTCATAGCGCAAATGGTCGACGAACGCATCGTTGCCGCTCATGGTGTAGAGGTGTCCCTCACACGAAAGGGTCACGTCGGCATGGGGATACGCAACCACGGCATTCGCGATATCCATAGCAAGGCTACGCTCCATGGAACGCTTGACAACGGCACGCCCCTCGCTCATCACCAGGGCTCCGTTTTCGCATACATAGGCGAGCTCATCGGCCACCGGGGCAAACAGATAGCGCAAGCTCGCATATTGACGGCCGCTCGCCGGCATAAACACGATACCGCGACGATGCAGTTCGTCGATGAGCTCAAAGGCCTCGGAACGCGGCTCGCGCTCCCCCGGATGCAGCAACGTGCCGTCCAAATCGCATGCAATCAGCTTGATTCCTTCAAGACCCATATGCTTTCCCCCACAGCATCTCATCAACAGAAAGACGAACTTTGAATAGTTGCCTCTCAAAGTCCGTCTTACTCATACACACGTTAATCGCGCGCCTTTTTTACGATCGTAAAGTCTGGAGCCATACTCACAACGGCATCCGCCGCACTCGACGCAAAGCGCCGGCCCGCATCGAGTTCACGGGTAACCACCGAGAGCCGAACGCCTTCAATACCCCGGAGCATGCGGCCCAAAACAGGCTGCACCGGCGTATACATGCGCACGGTATGCTCGTCCGAGTCGCCTCGGAAAAGCGGCGCGTGCATATTGCCGATCTCCCAGCACGCATGCGCGAGCGCAATCGGGTCCATGCGGTCAACTTCGACCAAATAGACCTCGGCGCTACGCAGACGCACGACAACCGCCACGGGCAACGCACCCGTGCGGTCGACAGCGAGCACGTCGCCGTCGGCAAGGCGCTCAACGTCGGCGGCATCCAGCTGGACATTCACCGTGCGCCCCAGCTCCGTCATGCCCGCAAACGCGCGTGTGTCAGCCTGGTCCCAATCGAGCAGCAGCTCGTCAGTCTCAAAGACACCGCCCAGCTCCCGACGAAGCAAAAGTTCATAGGACGGGTCGTTGAGATTTCCCAAGCGCTCCGTAGCTACCAGGTCCGCGGGCATCAACTAGTCCTCGACCTCGACGAGCTCGATATCAAAGTTGAGGTCCTTGCCGGCGAGCTCGTGGTTGGCGTCGAGCGTCACGGCCTCGGGCGTTACGTCGATGACCACGGCGGGGACGGGCATACCGCTCGGCGTGGACAGGAAGAGCTTCATGCCCTTCTCGATCTGCTCGATGTCGGGAACCTGTTCGGCCGGGAAGGTCAGAACCATCTCGGGGTTGTGCTCGCCGTAGGCATCGGCAGCAGGAATGTGCACGGTCTTCTTCTCGCCCACCTGCATGTCGACAACAGCGGCGTCGAAGCCCTTGATCATCTGACCGGCGCCGCAGGTGAACTCCAGCGGCTCGCCGCGATCGTAGGAGCTATCGAACTGCGTGCCGTCGTCGAGCGTGCCGCGATAATGGGTCTTGACCTTCTTGCCCTGGTTGGACATGGTAACCTCCGTGATAAGGGCGGCGCACAACGCGGGCCGCCGTGAACATATGGCGCTAACTATACCCTAGTCATACAATTCAAAAACAGTTTGCAAAGAAACGCTGCAACCGGAGGAACCATGGCATATCCCGTATTCGACCTACACTGCGACACCGCCGACCGCATCGGCTGGGCCACGCTCGATCTCGACCTGCGCTTTACCGCCGGCACCGACGGTTATTTCCCCGGCGACGAAACGCATCCGCAAGATTTCGACCTCATCGAGGGCAACGCCTGCGCCATCTCGCTCGCAAAGATCGGCAACACGCCGTGGGCACAGTGCTTCGCCACGTTTGTCCCCGACGAGATTCCCGCCGCCCACGCAGCGCGTTTCCAGGCGCAGATCATGGCGCACATGAGCGGCCAAGCCATGCTCAATCACGACCGTATGGTCAACGTGCGCAGCGCCGCAGACATTCGCCCCGCGCTCAAAGACGGCAAGGTCGCCTGCATCCATACCATCGAAAACGCCACGTTCTTTGCCGAGGACCCCGCGCTGATCGAAGTGCTCAAGAGCCTGGGCGTACTCATGTCCTCGCTTAGCTGGAACGCGCAGGGACCGCTCGCGAGCGGCCACGACACCCACGCCGGCCTCACCGCCGCCGGCATCGAGGCGCTTACGCAGATGGAGCACGCCGGCATGGTGCTCGACGTCTCCCACCTCAACGATGAGTGCTTTAACGAGGTTGTCGCCCGCGCCACGCGCCCCTTCGTCGCCAGCCACTCCAACTCCCGCACCGTCTGCGGCGTCAAGCGCAACCTCACCGACGACCAGTTCCGCACCATTCGCGACATGGGCGGCATCGTCGGCCTCAACTACTGCAGCGAGTTCCTATCCAACAGCGCAACCGACGAGACCGCCGCGGACGTCACCTTCGACCAGCTGGCGGCGCATATCGAACACTGGCTTGACCTGGGTGGCGAGGACGTCATCGCGCTCGGCGGCGACTGGGACGGCGCCAAGGTACCCGCCTTCCTCTCCGATGCCAGCAAGATGCCAGAATTCCAGAACATGCTCTCCAAGCACTTTGGCAAGACCGTGATGCAGAAGCTCTGCAGCGACAACGCACTTGCCTTCTTTGAGCGTTATTAATTTCACATCCCCTGAGCGGGCCGGCATGCCGAACGGTCGACATGCCAGCCCGTCCCCAATCTGAAGGACCGCTTTTGACGCAGCAGTTTACGATTTCCGTATCCCGACCGGATGGGACGCCCATCCCCGTCGTCGTTACCAAAAAGCGCGTCAAGAACTTCAACCTACGCGTCACATCGAGCGGCGAGGTCCACGCCAGCGCACCGATCGGCGCCAGCCGCGAGCGTATCGAAGCGTTTGTGAAGCGCAACAGCGCCTGGATTATCAGCCGACTTGTCCAGCGCGAGCAACGTCAGGCGACGGCGCGAGAGCCGCGCAGTCCCTCGTCCATCATTGCGCTTTGGGGCAAGCCCATCACGGTACAGGACGCGCTCGATCATAACTTTGCATCACCCGCACCGCGGCCCAAGCAGGCCACCTTCGCAAGTTTTATGGGTACCGACGAATCGAACGAAGGCCCACAGGCCAAGCGGTGCGCAATCCTCGACGGCCTAACGTCCGACGAGCTCCAAACCCACATCGACCAGCTCTATACGTCCGAGGTCACCGCAGCGTTGCGCGATATTGTGCACGCATACGAAATCGCAATGGGCGTCGCCGTCTCCCGCGCCTCCGTGCGCAGTATGAAGACGCGCTGGGGCTCCTGCACGCCCAAATCCGGCGCCATTCGCATCGCGCGCGAGCTCGCCGCCTACCCTGTCGAATGCCTCGACATGGTTGTTGCCCACGAGCTCGTCCATCTACTCGAGCCGAGCCACAACCAGCGGTTCCACACCCTGCTCGACACGTACTGCCCCAACAATAGAGCCCTGTCGCAGCGGCTCAAGCAGCCACCCATAGAGACGTATTAGAACCGGTTAGCGCACGCGCTCGATCTCGACGCCGCAGCTTGCCAGAGGCAGGCCAACAGGAGCCCACGGCTTATCGAGCTTGATGCGCACACCAAGCAGCAGGGGGTAACGACGTAGCAGCATCTGGGCTGTCCCCTCGGCTGCCGCTTCGATGAGTTTAAACGTATGCTCGCGCAGATAGCCATCGACATCGTGGCACACCGAGCCATAGTCAATCGAGGCATCCAGGTTATCGTGCTCCCCCGCCGCGCGCAGGTCGGCATAGAGCACCAGAGAAACGATGAACTTCTGACCCAGCGCGTTCTCCTCGGGATACACGCCATGGTTGGCAAAAACCTCAAGGCCGTCAATGACAATACGATCGGCATGGCGCAAATCGTCATAGCTCACGTGAGGCACCGCCGTTGCGGTGGATATTTCGCCCCTTCCACGGCGGGCGAGCTCGGCACCCTCAACCTTGGTTGCATTCTCGGGCAGTTTCTTGTTACTCATCGCGATCGTCTCCTTCGTTTAGAACCCCGACCGCGCAAACTAACTACACGCGAATCGACAGGTTCTTTTTATCATCGCTCCAATTGCAAGCATTGCGCGCGGGGCATGCAAAGCAGGCACGCGACGCTTTGTCGGCTGCATAGAGCAGACGCTCAAGCGGCTGGCTGTTCACGCGCAACTTTCGATGGCCCAAAATGGCCGTCTTAATGGCTGCGGTATCGGCCGGCTCAAACGCCACGTCACCGGGCATGCCGGCGAGTATTGCATCAGCGACGCGCTCGCTTGCAACATCATGGGATATACCCGATTCATACTGTTCATCTTTGCCGATATCGTGAAGAAGTGCCGTGGCGTAGATGACCTCGCGGTCAAATTCGAGCTGTTCCTCGAGATTCTTGATCCACATAATGCGAGCGACATCGAGAAGATGGTCAATACCGTGGCGGCAGAAGATGCGCCCCGATTCCAGCTGTGCAATATTGCCCAGGTGCCGCCGGAACAGCCCGTTGGCACAAATGTAATCGATGCGAGGCATGGATCCAAAAGGGGCCAGGCCCGAAGCCATAAAGCCGCGACGCGACGTTCCCTCATCGGTCTTCGATGTAAAGTCGTTGACGACTCTCATGGCTAGCGGCCCAGCATCCTAAAGAACCGCTCCTCGAGCGCGGGATCGGTCTCAAAGACGCCGCGGCGAGCGAGCGTCACGGTCTTGGTGCCAGGCTTTTGCACGCCGCGCATGGTCATGCACATATGCTCAGCTTCCATGAGCACAATCGCTCCCTGGGGAGCGAGATAATCCATGAGGGCATCGGCAACCTGCGCGCACAGCTGCTCCTGCAGCTGCAGACGGCGGGCGTAGACCTCAACCGTGCGAGCAAGCTTAGAAAGCCCAGCCACGCGACCGTTAGGGATATAGCCGATCGCAGCCTTGCCACAAAACGGCAGCAGATGGTGCTCGCACAGCGAGTAAAACGTGATGTCGCGCTCGATAACCAAATCGTTCGAAGCGACGGCAAAAGTTTTGGACAGATGCTCCTCGGCACTCTGGTCCATACCGCCGGCAATCTCGCCATACATACGGGCAACGCGCGCCGGGGTCTCCAGCAGGCCCTCACGAGTTGGGTCCTCGCCTATGCCCTCAAGCAACAGCTTAATGGCGGCCTCGACTTTTTCCTGATCGACCATCTGGGCCTCACTTTTCCGATTTCACGTTCGCGCTATGGTACCACGCCCTCCGGCATCGACCACAAGCTACATAGTATGGGTCGAATAGACCGGATCATCACGCCAAAGTTCAACCGCATCACAAAGCGCAACGCCCTCGCGCTCAGCACGGGCACGCGTAGCGTTCATATCGATCACGCGCTGGTTGCTCGAACCCCTAAAGCGCAATGAGATATCGTACAGATCCTGAACAAACGGGCCATCCACCAACATATCGAGGCAGGCAAGGATACGATCCGTTGCCTCGGTATGGTGGCGACCGCCCGGCATAAGCTCCTCGAGCACGTCGCCGGTAAAACACCAAATGGTCTTTCCTGACCCCGCAGGATAAGCGGCACGAACACGCTCAACAAACTCAACGAGCCCCGCCTGATTCTCGGGCTCCATAGGCTCGCCGCCCAGAATCGTCAGGCCGTCAATAAAGGGATGATCGAGGCTCTCGATAATCTTGTCCTCGACGGCACGATCGAACGGCTCGCCCGCGGCAAAGTCCCACGCGACGGAGTTAAAGCAATTCTTGCACCCACGACGGCACCCGCTCACAAACAGAGAAGTGCGGACGCCTTCCCCATCAGCAATGTCGAAATACTTAATGTTCGCATAGTTCATAGGTAACTCTCCCGGGAGGCCGGGACATATCATCCCATCCTCAAACATTCTCGGCCTGCGGCCTGCGAAACTGCGGGCGGGACGATATGTCCCGGCCTCATGCAAAGGGTAACTCAATGAACGAAGCGAACATCGAGCATAGGGTTCGAGGTCCAATAAAAACTGGGTTGCAGCTCAACCGTCATCGCAAGCAAAGCGTTGTTGCAAGTCAACTCATTTCCGCTAAGAACTTCGAGGGGTGAGCAGACCGCATGCTGCATCTCAGCTACATCAACTTGGCTGTCCCGTAGCGAGGCCCCGGACCTTTGCTCGATATGAGTTCCGCACGAACAGGAGGCGCCAGTGGCGCCTCCGTCGTGAGCCAGGACTGTCCGAAATAGCGAGTAAAGGTCCGGGGCCTCGCTACGGGACAGCCTGGGATGATTATTAGAGATGCAGCACGCGGTCGCGGATCTCCTCGGTTCGACCCTGATTCCAGAACTGGGTACCGATGTAGCCGCACGTACGACGGGCGACGTTCATCTTCTCCTGGTCGCGGTTGCCGCAGCTGGGGCACTCCCACACCAGCTTGCCGTCATCCTCGACAATCTTGATCTCGCCATCGTAGCCGCACACCTGGCAGTAGTCGCTCTTGGTGTTGAGCTCGGCGTACATGATGTTGTCGTAGATGTACTGCATCACGCGGATGACAGCCTTGAGGTTGTCCTGCATGTTGGGAACCTCGACATAGGAGATGGCACCGCCCGGCGAAAGCTGCTGGAACATGCCCTCGAACTTGAGCTTGTCGAATGCGTCGATCTCCTCGGACACGTGGACGTGGTAACTGTTGGTGATGTAGCCCTTGTCCGTCACGCCTGGGATGATGCCAAAACGACGCTGTAGGCACTTGGCGAACTTGTAGGTCGTCGACTCAAGCGGGGTCCCGTACAGCGAGAAGTCAATATCGCTTTCTGCCTTCCACTCGGCGCACTTGTCGTTCATGCGCTGCATGACGGCCATGGCAAAGGGCGTGCCCTCCTTCTCGGTGTGGCTGTGGCCCGTCATGTACTTGACGCACTCATACAGGCCGGCATAGCCCAGGCTGATGGTGGAGTATCCGCCCACGAGCAGTTTGTCGATCGTCTCGCCCTTCTTCAGACGCGCCAGGGCGCCGTACTGCCAAAGAATCGGTGCGGCATCCGAAAGCGTACCCATCAGACGCTCATGACGGCACACCAGGGCGCGATGGCACAGCTCAAGACGTTCGTCGAAGATCTTCCAGAACTTGTCCATGTCCTGATGCGAGCTCAACGCGACATCGGGCAGGTTGATGGTCACAACGCCCTGGTTAAAGCGACCGTAGTACTTGGGCTTGTTCGGGTCATAGTTAAGCGCGTTGGCCACGTTGTTAAATCCGTTACCGGAGCGGTCGGGCGTCAGGAAGCTGCGGCAACCCATGCAGGTATAGCAGTCGCCGTTGCCCGCGGTCTCGCCCTTCGACAGCTTGAGCTCGCGCATCTTCTTCTCGGAGATGTAGTCGGGCACCATGCGCTTGGCGGTGCACTTCGCAGCCAGCTGAGTCAGGTAGAAGTACGGGGAATCCTCGTAAACGTTATCGTCCTCGAGCACGTAGATAAGCTTGGGGAACGCCGGAGTGATCCACACGCCGGCCTCGTTCTTAACGCCCTCATAGCGCTGACGGAGCGTCTCCTCCACAATCATGGCAAGGTCGTGCTTCTCCTGCGCTGAACGAGCCTCGTTGAGATACATGAAGACCGTCACGAACGGCGCCTGACCGTTGGTGGTCATAAGGGTCACGACCTGATACTGAATCGTCTGGACGCCGCGACGGATCTCGTCACGCAGACGGTCCTCAACAACCTCGCGGACCTTTTCGGGGGATGCGGAAACGCCGAGCTCCTCGAGCTCGCGGGTGACCTCGCCGCGAATCTTTTGACGGCTCACCTCAACAAAGGGAGCGAGATGGGTCAGCGAGATGGACTGGCCGCCATACTGGGAGGATGCAACCTGGGCGATGATCTGTGTCGCGATGTTGCAGGCCGTCGAGAAGCTGTGCGGCTTCTCAATCAGCGTACCCGAGATAACAGTACCGTTCTGGAGCATATCCTCCAGGTTCACAAGGTCGCAGTTATGCATGTGCTGGGCAAAGTAGTCGGAATCGTGGAAGTGGATCAGGCCCTCATTGTGGGCATCCACGATCTCTTGGGGCAGCAGCACACGCTGAGTCAGATCCTTGGAGATCTCGCCGGCCATGTAGTCACGCTGGACGGAATTGACGGTCGGGTTCTTGTTGGAGTTCTCCTGCTTGACCTCTTCATTGTTGCACTCGATGAGCGACAGAATCTTGTCATCGGTCGTGTTCTTCTGGCGCTTCAGGCTCTGAACATAGCGATAGATGATGTAGTGGCGGGCAACCTCGTAGCAGTCGAGACGCATGATCTCGTCCTCGACCAAATCCTGGATCTCCTCGACCGAAACGGTGTGTCCGGCATTCTCACATGCCTCGGCAACGTTTTGTGCCGCATAAACCACCTGACGGTCGGTTAGACGAGAGCTCTCCTCGACCTCCAAGTTTGCGGCGCGGATGGCATTGACGATCTTTTCGATGTCAAAGACGACCTCGGTGCCGCTGCGCTTGATGATCTTCATCCTCTTGCCTCTTTCGCGTCGTAGTCTCATTGCGCTTCAGAGCCAAACGATGCCCGGCAGGGCGTGCCCCTGTCTTGCGGCGCCGTCGCGCAATCTGTGTTCTCGATAAACCATATGCCTCCATGCGGACATGCCCAGGAGCCGATCAAGCGGCTCAGGGACACGTTCAAAAGAGGCAGTTAAGGTCTTCGTTCTCTGTCCGCCATCTATCATACGACAAAGACGCATCTATATCCTGTATTCTTTTTTTAGATCAAACACAACATATAGTGTTTTAGCAGGTCAAAGCAATTGGTCATTTTGCAGACACATAAATTATGAGGGGCTCTTGGCAAGTCGGTAAAACGTTACCAACACGGCTACCTGCATGGCAGTTATAAAACCCCCTTAGTCAAGCCGCCGACAAATCCTACCAAAACCAAGCCGCTCACGCCAAAAGAATCCAAAAGATTATGCTTGACCAACATGTTGCGGTCGAATGCCGGCGGACGGAGTGACAGGACTGCAAACGCTCGGAAGACTGCAGCCCCGGCACCCCGTCCGCCGGCATTCGATAGACGAGGAACTATTTCTTCTCTTCGCGAGCTGCCATGCAGCCGAGAGCCGCTGTAAAGGGATCGAGCAGCACGCCGGCGATAACCACAAAAGCCCACCCCTTTGTGACAAGACCTGCCCAACGCGCGAAGAACGTACGGCCTTCAATCGTTCCGAATCCTCCCCGGAAGGCAATCTCGCCAAAACCGATTACCATAAAAAGGAGCGTGGCACCGATGACCGTACCGGCGATCTTGTGTGACGCACTCCCCCGCTCAAAACCAAAAAAGTCCAGGCACATACCAACCGTTTTGCCAAACAGCGGGAGTGCGCTCAGAACCTCGGCGATCACCGTGGCCACGATGAGTTGTCCCCAAAAGCCCGTGGGGCTCGTCAGATCCAAGCCGGGCGCCCCTTCAATGATGGGGAGAAACGCGCAGAGCAATAGCGGGTTAAAGAAGCCGTTGAGAATACCGGTAACGCGGTTGACAGGTAACTTCATAGCCGTAAGCCTTTCAAAGTCATTGATAGAAAGAAGGCCGCCGGCATATGTCGGCGGCCCCGATAAAACATGATGTGCGGCAAAGCAACTACTCGAACGGCTACTCCGCCTCGCCGCCGGCCGCCATCTTCTCGGCCTCGGCAAGCTGGGCCGGGGTGAGTTTGCGATACTTGATGGCGCCAAAGACGACACAAGCCGCACAGACGATCATGCCGGCGATGAACTTCTGGTCAATCGTCGCACCAAACGGCGACGTCACGGCCTCAAACACAATGGGAGACAGTGCCATGCCAAAGTTGATGCCGGCCATGCCAATGGCAAGGTTAAACGCACGTCCCTCGGGGGCAGAGTTGCCGGCGGCAAAATTGCCCTCCAGCGGCACGTAGGTCTCCTTGCCTAGCGCAACGACAAAGCCCGCAACGCACAGCACCATAAAGGCGGGCGCAACCAGCGTCAGGCCCAGGCCAACGAGCGTCACGCCCCACGCAATCGGCATAGCCAGGTTCTTAAACTTGGCAAACAGCGGACCGACCAAAAGACCAGCCGCAATACCGGCAACGGTCATAACGGTAGAGGCAAGACCGGCCTCCACGGTACCGCCAAAGCCGCGACCCACAACAAGCAGCGAAACGTTGGAGCTGAAGAGCTGGAACGTGAGTACGAACACAAAGCTCATGAGCGTGATAATCGCGACCTCTTTAGGCATATTGGCAAACACATTGACCTTGCGCTTGGGCTCAAGATGACCCTCGGGAAGACAAACAGCCTCAATCACGATGAAAATGATCATGATGAAGTACGCCGCATAGCTATGAAACCATTCGGCGGAACCCAAAATACCGGACACCATGGTCCAGATAATGCCGCCAAGAGCAACAAAGGTGGAGTAGATGCCCATGACAAACGAACGCTGCTTTCCGCCAAAGTAATCCGCGATAAGAGCGTCCGTTGAATTCTGCACGGCACCGAGACCAAGGCCCATGACAGCAGAAGCCGCTAAGACTTGGCCGAGCGAGTCGTGGAACACCAGCACCGAGACGCCTGCCAGCATCACGATAACGTGACCGACGAGCGTCGTCTTCTTCTTGGACACGCGCGAAGCGAGCTGGGAAGACACGAGCATGGCGGACAGCGCCATCATCAACGGGATGATGCCGATAATCATCTGAACGGCAGCGATGTTCTCGTTGGAAAACGCCGCCGCGACAGAGGCCACGATGGGGACGGGCACCAACATGCCCATAATGCACATGGCGGCAGCATAAATGCCCACCAGGTACTTGATCTTGCTTTTATCCATGATCCATCCTTACACTTAAAGAAAAGGGTCGGAGCTGCCAGGCATCACCAGCGGCCGCCCCAAACACAGCACTATTAGTCGTTGAATCCGGTGAACACGGGTTCTCCGCTGTACACGAGCGCTTCCTCGACACCATCGAGCACGCGGCAAGCGCCAGACGCCATCGCCTCGAGCTCAAACTCGCCGGGATAAGCCGACACGGGGGCGATCCAAGAGCAGCATTCCTCAATCGAGGCAACGAGCTCCTTGCTGTGGACCATGCCACCTCCGAGCAAGATGCCGTCGACGTCGCCCTTCAGCACACAGGCCATCTCGCCAATCCACTTGCAGATTTGGTAAACCATTGCATCCCAGGCGCGAGCTGCAGCCTTATCGCCCGCAGCGGCACGCTCGCACACCTCGATGGCATCGGAGGTACCCAAAAGATCGACAAAACCGCCGGTCTTCATGCAATGGGCACGGGCGACATCAAGGCCGTGTTCCGCGGTGTACTTTGCGACCTCGATCGCGGGAACCGATCCGCAGCGCGTCGGTGCCATGGGGCCCTCGCCGCCGACGATGTCGTTGCCGTCCACCATCTTGCCCTTAAGATGAGCCGAGATAGAGATGCCGCCGCCGATATGGCAAACGATGAAGTTGCACTCATCATAGGGGCAACCGAGCTTTGCCGCATGGCGGATGGCGGTCTCTTTGAGATTAAGGGCGTGCAGATGCACGTTTCGATACACGCCCTTAATGCCCGTCATACGTGCGAGGTCGCACAGCTCGTCAGTATCGGGAGGATTCACCACAAAGGCGGGCTTGCCACATTTCACGGCAAATTCGTAGGCAATCTGGGGTCCCAGCTGCGCCGGGTGTTGAATGCCATTTGCGCCAACGCGAGCATGCTCGAGCATGACCTCATTGATGGCATACGTACCACCGGGCAGCGAAAGCAAGCCACCGCCGCGACCGACAAAAGCATCAAAGACCTCGAGCTTTAGGCCCGCCTCCTCCAGTGCCCCGAGAATCAGATCGCAGCGATACGGCATCTGAGCCGAAACCCCGTCGAATTGGGCAAGGTCCTTCGCATCGTGCGCAACGTTCTTACTGAGCTTGCACTCATCGCCCTCAAAAACGCCCACCTTCGTGGAAGTGGAACCCGGGTTGATTACCAGGATGCGCCAGGGAGTCTTTTTATCGGACATACCTTAAGCCTCCTTAAGCGCCTGAGCGCGCACGCAGCTCATCACCACGTTGCCGACGATCTCATCGACGGGCGCAGAGCGCGAGCAATCGCACACGATCTTCTTGAAGCCCTGAAGCATGGGACCGTAAGCATTGGCGCCGGTCAGATTCTGGATGATCTTGACGCCGATATTGCCCACGTTGATATCGGGCCAGATGACCACGTTGGCTTGGCCCGCAACAGCGGACTCACGATGCACCTTCTTGGCCGCAACCTTGGGGTTAATTGCCGAATCAAACTGGAACTCGCCGTCGATGGCAAGATCGGGACGGCGATCGTTGGCAATCTCGCGAGCACGGCGCACTTTGTCGACAAGTTCATTGTCCATCGAACCGTCAGTCGAATGCGAAAGCAACGCGCAACGGATATCCCATCCGGTCAGAGAGCGCACCGTCTCGCTCGACGAAATCGCGATCGAGGCAAGCTCCTCGCTCGTGGGGTCAACGCAAACGGCAGAATCGCCAAAAGCCAAAAGGCCACCTTCGCCGCCGTTCCAGTTGGGAATGTCGGCGATACCGCACGAGCTCACAGTGTCCACCCCGTCAGCAAGACCGACGATGGCCTGACCCGCCAGGATGATATCGCCCGTAGCGTTATCGATACCGGCGAACATAACGTCGACATCGCCGAGCACCTGCAAAATCAGGGCGCGCTCAAGCGGACGCGTCATACGGCGCGCAGCGCCCTTGGGCTTAAACTTGCAATCCGGATGAGAAAGGTAGCGCTCGCAACAAGCGGCGTTCGCCTCCTCGTCGGTCACATCGACAATCTCGATGCCGTCAAGGGAGATACCACGCTCGTCGGCAAGCTCCTTGAGCTTACCGCCGTCGCCAACCAGCACGCATTCGGCAAGATGCTCGGCGGCGATCTTTGCGACCGCCTGCATCATGGTCTCGTTTTCGCCCTCGGGAAAAGCAACGCGCATAGGCTTGGCGGCAGCCTGCTCGCGCAGGGTCTGCATCAGGTCCATGGCAGTTACTCCATCTCTTCGGCAGTGCGCTCGATAAGCTCGCCGATGGTCTTCATGACCATGACCTCGCGAACGGGAACCTCGGCATCGAGCTCGTTCTCGATCATGGACGTCAGGGCGATCATCTTCATCGAACCCTTGCCCAGGGTCTCGAACGTCGTCTCGGGGGTCACATCGCCGTCATAGTTGTAGGCGGACTTGGCAAAATCGCAGATCTGCTGAGTGAGTTCTTCGTTCATGGCAAAGCCTTTCTAAGATAAAAAAGAGGGGCGACCACGGCGGGCTGGAGACATGGGTCCCGCCGTGGCCTAAGAGAGGAATCGAATTGTTACAAGGGTGAAAACTTAGTCGTCAAGCTCGAACGTAAGCTCCTTGTAGCCCGGACGGTCGATGACCTTGGCATGGACGCCAACGGTCTCGCCCGCCATGAGTTTGGCGCGAATCTCGGGGGCCTTCTTCTTGGTAATGCCGTAGATGACGTAGGTGTACTGAGAACCCTCGTCGATATCAACGGCGCCGTAGGCGTACTTGCCATACTCCTTAAGGTAGGGCTTGTCGTTCTGCGGACCAGGCAAGGTAAAATCGATCAGATGGCCGTGACCGGAAACCTGGACCCAATCGGTCTTGTGATAGCCGCAGGCATTGCAGGCAAGGTGGGGCGGAAACTCGACGGCTCCGCACTCGGGGCATTGGCGCGCCCAATAGATGCCCTCTTCAAGACCCGTGTAGAACTTCTTGACCACGGGCTCCATATCTTTGAGTTGCATGAGAATACTCCTTATGGGAAATCGAAAACCGCGGTCGCTTAGGCGACGGTACGAAGAATCTGGCAGCGCACGTTCTGAGAACCGCCAAAACCGCGCAGGAACGCCGTCTCGGGAACCTTCTTCATCTGGGTAGCACCGGCGACGCCACGCATCTGCTTGACGGCCTCAACGATATCGGCGATGCCGGATGCACCATGGGCGTGACCGAAGTTGCAACGACCACCGTGCGGGTTGATGGGCTTATCGCCGTCAAAAGCGGTGCGACCATCGATCGCGTACTTCCAAGCCTCGCCGCGCGGAATATAGCCGCACTCCTCAGCCGAGACGATCTCGGAAGCAAGGAAGAAGTCATTGCACATAAACAGGTCGATCTCGTCGGGGCTCACGCCGGTAAGGTCGTAGACCTGCTTGGCGGCAAGCTCGGTAGCCCAGTGCTCGTTGTGAAGCAGGCCGGCCTCGACCGCAGAAGCGCCCGTACCCAAAACCTCAATAGGCGCATACGGCACGCCCATGGCCTTGGCCTTCTCCGTGGGCATCACGACAACAGCTGCGGCACCGTCGCATTTCTTCTCAAAGCCGGTAACACGCAGGTACTGCGTAACGCGCGGGTTATACATGCTCTTGAGATACTCGTCGGCGGTATCGAACCCGGCTGCCTTCGCGTCCTCCTCGACCGTAGTCTCGTACCAGGCAAGGGGATTCAGGACGGCACCGCGGCGAAGGCTCTTGGTAAGGCCGTTCAGGGCGTCATCAATCTGATCGGCGGTAAGGTCGTACTGCATCGAATACTCGTTGATCCAGTTGTCGAACGACACGCCAAAGGCGCCGTCGAGCGGGCGACCATACGCGCGGTCATAGATCTTATCGAGCGAGGGAATCATGACGTCGAGCGTAAAGTCCTGACGAATATGGGAGGGCATATGCTCGACGGGAAGAGTCGAAGCCAAATCGCAGGCACCCGTAAGGACAACGTCGTAAGCACCGGAAGCAACCGCCATCACGGCCTGCTCAAGGGCGACGTAACCCGTGCAGCAAGCCTCGGAATGATGGACGGAGCCCTTGGCACGAACGCCAAACCAATCGGCAACCTGCATGTTGGGGGTAATGCAATCGCCAACGAGATACGGATTGGCGCTGCCGTGATAGAAAAAGTCGATATCGCGGGGCTCAAGACCGGCATCGGCAATTGCCTCGAGGGCCGCATAGCCAAACGCCTCGCCTTCGCCAATACCCTGGGTCTCGGGATGCTCCTCAAAATCCTTGAACGGGGTGCAGCCCACGCCTACAATCGAGACGCTGCGCATGTTCTTTCCGAGCGTAACCACTGAATATCACATCCTAATCATGTGAAGGTGTACGGAGTGATGGCGCAGTCCGGCCGCGAGCGAAGGTGAGAGAGCGCTCGCGGCTTTTCTGTGCCGTCACACGTTGAACTACTGCAGTGGTTCTTTTGAACGTAGCTTTAGTTTATGAGGGGTTAAACGAGACACGTGAGACAAAAAGCCCCGATGTGTCCCATCATATGGGACGCATCGGGGCTAAGCGTTCCAAATAGCAGATAAACGGACTCGTATTATTTGAGCTAATGATCAGAGATATCTAAAACTCGCCCTGAATACAACCGTTTATCCCCAAATATCGACCGCTCACGCGACTGGCCTTTCAAAATCGGGAATACGTGGGTGTTGATGACGCGATGCATCGTCGACAAAGAGCGGTGCGTAGAACATGCGATTGAGGGCGGCGGCAACGGTGCGCGCCTCAAGGTCGGGCCGGGCCTCGAGCCAATACTGAATGAGGTTATGGTGGCCCGCAAGCGCAAATGCTAGATACAGGTCGAGGTCCGTTTCATCGGAAAATGTCGAGCGAAGCCGATTGCGAAAATAGTCATGCATAAAGATCGTTGCCTTGTGAGCAAACACGGGGTCGCCGTTATCGCTGTTAAGCGCCAAAACTTTCGAGCGATTAGTCTTGAGGATCTCCATGCGCTTGATCATCGTGGGCGTAGGGTCCAGCTGCGCATCGCCAAAGCGAGCCTCCAGCGCAACATCATTGATGTCCTGCATATTCTGGAGCAGCTCATCTTCAAAACGTTTAACCACATCATCGACAGAGCGATAACAGCGATAGAACGTCGATTTGGATGTATGGGCAAGGCGAAGTACCTCGGCCACCTTAATCGACTGCACCGGAGTTGTCGCCATAAGTTCAAAGACGGCATCCTCGATCCGTGAAGCAATATCGTTTTGAGCGTTCAGTGACATGGCGGCCTTCCCTATTGGCGATTGGCTCCTATGCTACCCGAAAGGCATGCTCCTTGACGACGATACGAGGCTTAGAGCGTGCCGCACAAGAGATGAGACAGCGACCGTATGTCACCGACGAAGTATTCCATCCGCCGGGCATGCCATCTTTGCGAGGGTCAATCGAAAACCCCACGCCTTCAGCCTTGAGGATGGCCTCGATGCTCGTCCACGTCTGACTCATGCGAAGATTGCGTTCTTGCAAATTGGGAGCAGCGTTAATCCACGCGCGCTCGTCATCGTTCACCATACGCCCAACCGCAACGGGAGCAATCTCATCGATCGCCTCGATATCCACGCCAATAGGTCCTCCAACCGACCGAGCAACATCGGAAACAGCGAGGACAACCATGCCTCCACCATGTGAAATGGAAATAGAGGGCGCCTCCCCATCCGCAAGCTCGATCTTGCCGAAAGCAGAACGCGCAAGCTGGGTGTCGTCGAAGACACCCAGGGCGTCGCGAAGCAGCAGACCCACGCCTGCAGCTTCCCTCCGAGACGCAATTGGGAGATCACCGTTGGAAGCACGTAAGGCATAGCGTCCCGCGATTAATGCCATATCAACGGTCTCGCCGAGATCGATCGCAGAAACATCAACGAGATGTACGGTTATATTCAAAATGGTCAACCCCCACTCGATTGAGATGACAAGGCTAAACAGACGCTCAGAACCGCTCTTTCATGAATCGAGGTACCTTTTGCCGGCGATTTGGCGACCCATTTGGCGACCAAAACAAAACAGCCCAGAGGACATAGCCTCTGAGCTGCGAACATTTGGTGGGCGTTAGAAGATTTGAACTTCTGACCTCTTCCGTGTCAGGGAAGCGCTCTCCCCCTGAGCTAAACGCCCAAATGGAGCGGACAACGGGGCTCGAACCCGCGACCCCAACCTTGGCAAGGTTGTGCTCTACCAACTGAGCCATGTCCGCCTGCGAGGATTTAATATACGGGATGATCCACCCAAATGCAAGAACTATTTTCGAATAATTTGAAAAAAGTTCGAGGCCAAACAACGGGTACGAAAAAACCCGGCTACCGTGGTAGTCGGGCTGTTGCGCTTGGAGCGGACAACGGGGCTCGAACCCGCGACCCCAACCTTGGCAAGGTTGTGCTCTACCAACTGAGCCATGTCCGCATATGTAAAACAAAACGGGCGCCGGAGCGCCCGGATGTTGCCTGGAGGCGAAGCCCGGATTCGAACCGGGGGTAAAGGCTTTGCAGGCCTCTGCCTTACCACTTGGCCACTTCGCCGAAAAAGGACCGCTTGAGACGGTCCGGAAATGCAATGGAGCGGACAACGGGGCTCGAACCCGCGACCCCAACCTTGGCAAGGTTGTGCTCTACCAACTGAGCCATGTCCGCTTGCGGGTTATTAATTTACGCGAGTTGCCCAAAAGACGCAAGTACTTTTTTCAAAAAAGTTGTCCGCCACATGCTCTTGGCAGATAAACATGTCAAAACGATTTACTAGGCGCACGATTCCAACGTTCCGCTAAACAGCTTGACCATCCGAACGCGCGTACCGGCACCATCCGTACGACGGGCAACCTCCACGTTGTCGACCAACATGCGCATGAGCTTGATTCCACGCCCGCGTTCCTCAGTCGTAACCGGCTCACTCGACCCGTCGATCGAATAGCCCGCCCCACGGTCGACGACCTCAATCACGACGCGATCGCCGTAGGCCTGAACCGTCAGGATGCATCCGATACCGTCCGCATGGTCATACGCGTTGCCCAGCGCCTCGCCCGATGCCAATGCGACGTCATAGCGCTCGTCACGACGCAGCGGAAGCGATTCAAGCAGCTCGGCAATACGGTGTCGGTAGTACGGAAGATTCTCGATGCCCTGGCGCACCTCGACGCTCTTGCTCCAGCGCGGCAACTCCCCCACCGGAATGGCAGGAATTGACTCGCGCGGCGGCCCTGCAACATGGAGGATGTCGACAAGTCGGGCAATCTCCAAAAAGCGAACGACCTCATCGGACGCATTAACAAGCGAAAGCAAGCCCTCGCGCCTCATGAGCTCCCTGGCACGCGTGAGCAAAAACGCCAAGCCCGTCGAATCGATGAAACTCACAGTCTGGCAATTGATGACAACACGACGCACGCCCCGGCCGATCAAATTATCCAACCGTCGGCGCAACGCGGTCACCGAGGCGATGTCGATATCGCCCGGTGGCGTCAAAACCGCTATGTCATTCCACTCATTCATACGACCATGGTTCCCCAAAAGAGTTCGCTCGATGCATACGTATCTGTAACTGCGAAGATTTTGCCCGTCAAGCGTCGCGGTCTACGATCGACCTCGTAAAAATTCAAGGGAAACCAGCGCGATGTCATCGTCCAGCGCCGACTCGGTAAAGCGGTCAAGCTCGCCCAAGACCTTACCGCAGATTCCCGATACGCCCTCACCCGAGACAGAGAGCAGAAGGTCGCGAAGGCGCTGCTCGCCAAAGAAAGCACCCGAGCAATCGCGTGCTTCAATCGTTCCGTCGGTATACATAAAGAGCATGTCACCAGGAGCGAACGTAAAGGCGCCCGTCTCGTACACCATGCTTTCAAAGGCACCGATTACGCCCGATTGACACCCAAGGAGCTCCACCTCTCCCCCTCGGGCTTCCGTGCCGCCAAGCGGCGTCGACGACGGTCTGATGACCATGGTGGGAGGATGTCCCGCCGAGCAATAGGTAGCTCGGCCCGCTTTAAGATCGATCTTGGCGATAAACGCCGTCACAAACGTCTCGACCCTCGAAAAGCCCATGAGCATACTATTGAGCGAGCGGGCCATGCGTGCGGGCCCCGCGCCCTCCCAGGCATAAGCCGTCAACGCTGTCTTAACGAGCGCCGACATCGACGCCGCCTCGATTCCCTTGCCGGACACATCACCCAAAATCATAACGGCGCAATCGTCGGGAAGACGAACAAGCGTATAGAAGTCGCCGCCGACCAACGCCGAATTCGTTGCCGATAGGTATACCGAATCGGTTGCGATACCCGGAACGTCACTAAGCGAATTTCTCATGCCAATCTGAAGCGTCTGAGCGATATGGCGCTCTTCGCGCTTTTGAGACTCGCCCTCATAGATCAACTCAAAGTCGTGCGCCAAATGCACCATGTAGTCGTATTCGAGATCGTCGATTGGCTCCTGGCTGCCATCGCGGAGCAGCAAGGCGCGCGTCGTCGGTCCCTTGGCGACATCAGCGGGAACAATCGCATCGTTGCTTCGCTTGCCATCCGCCTCCAAGCGATAGCGCCCCGCCTCGGTACCAGAGTCGACATATAGTCCCTGGCACGGCAGGCCGTGAGCCCTCAGCCATGTACCCATAGGCGTGGATTCGTCCACACGCGTTAGACGCACGTGCTTGAGGTCGTCAGCGCTCGTCCCGCCCAGCACCGATGTCTCGAACCCATCAGAAGTTGCCCCCAGGCGCGCCGCTGGCGTCGTGACAGAAAAGAAGAGCGACTCCGGATCGCCCGGCAACGCCACACGACTGCCGCCCTCAAAATCGATGACATAGGATTCGAGGCCCGCATCATACTCCACGGGGCAGAAATGACAATTGAGCACGGCGCAGATTTCCGATGACACAGCACGCGAGGCGGCAACAGGATCATCAAGATAGGCAAACAACTCATCACGCAGCACATTGAGCGAGCGGCCGAGCTCTGCCGTACGACGCGAACGCAGGCTCGATGCCATGCCGACCAGCTGAATGGACAGGTAATCGCAAATGACTTCGAGCACGTTGACGTCATAGGCAAGCGGCGCCTGCGGACGTTTCCAACCGACCTCCAATACGCCAAGAACCTGAGTGCCGTAAAACACGGGAAGGCAGATCTCGCTACGATATGGGGGCATATCTTGCACGCGTAGCAGGTGCTTAGAACGATTGTCCAAGTCCATGAACATACCCGAGGCGACTCGATCGCCCTCCAGGTCCTGTTGAATCGACAAGCGGCACGCACGCGACTCGCGAAGCACATACGTCGGGATGCCTGCGCCATACGGCATAAACTCGGGCAGGTAGCTGTCATGCAGCTCCTTAGAAACGCCGCGAAGCTTAAACCCGCCGCTCTCAGAAAAATAAATAGCAGCACCCGAGGCATCGAGCGTTCCTACAAGTTGGTTCAAAACGGTATCCAGCAAACTAGGTAGTTCATCGGAGCCCACCGTGCTCATAATGACCGACAACGTGCCCGAGAGGCGCTTATTCGCCACCCTGAGCTCCGATAGCGCACGCTTGAGCTGACGATCGTGCGAATACTGTTCTTCGATGCTATGGAGCGCCACCAGGACGCGCGGCGCGCGGCGGCCAAAGATGCGAGGCGGTGTAACCGAGCCGGCACGAACGAGGACGGGAATAAAGGAACCGTCGCTTAGCTTGAGCATCAACTCGCTCTCGGTTCCATTGATCTCAAACGGAAGACGGTGCTCTGTCGCGCGCTCAAATGCCGAAGAGTACAAGAGATCTTTAACGTCGCCATTGATCACATCGGGACGCTCTTCACACATCAGGTCGAGCAATCGATTATTCACATGCAAAATGGTTCCGTCGAGCTCGCAGATGATGACCGCATCGCTCGTGATCTCGACCAACTGGGCAACGTCTGCCCACTCGTTGCGCTCAAGCGTTTCCATCGTGAACCTCACCGTCTATCGGTAACAAAAAAGCCTCCGAAGAGGCTCCTCAAATGCGATGGTGTCGGAGGCGGGACTTGAACCCGCATGACCAAAAAGCGGTCACTAGCACCTCAAGCTAGCGCGTCTGCCAATTCCGCCACTCCGACATGCTATGTTGTTGATTCGCGGTTCGTTTTGTTGGACCCGCGCGTTCAACGAGGAAGATAATAACCTATGTTTCGAGAGCTGCGCAAGCACTTTTTTCAAAAAAGTTTACAAATTTGTAAATGCGCAGGTAGATTCGTATGTCCGGTCCCGAATCGGTATTGCCTCCCGGCGCGTCCTCGGGCATGAGCGATATTTTGCTTTGCACTTCGTGCTGCAAAATATCGCTCCCCCTGCGGAATGCGCCGGGAGGCAACACCGATTCGGGACCTACAGCCACATTCTCCAAGCACAATTCCCAAACATGTTCTGAGGCTGATAAAAAGATAGTGGCTCGGCAAAGCCGAGCCCTTATAAAAAGAGGCCGGAGCCAAAGCTCCGGCCTCACTCAATTTCCCATTAGATTAAGTGAGCGATCAAGGAATCGCCCTCCCCTCAGCCGAGTTAACGCAGGGTCCTTGCTGGGGTTACTTTTCAGAACACTCCGCAGGACGCAAGAAGCCCTCGCCGCACGAAGTGCGCAGCGAGGGCTTCTTGCATGTCCGAGGACGTTCTGAAAAGTAACCCCAGCAAGGACCCTGCCGTTTACCGACTACAGGTCGATGTGCGATTCCTTGATCGGGAACGGCTCGGCGAAGTGGCACGCGCAGCAGTGACCCGGGGCAACTTCCTTAAACTCAGGAAGCTTCTCGGAGCAGATGCCCTGCGCGATCGGGCAGCGCGTGTGGAAACGGCATCCGGTCGGCGGATCCAGCGGCGACGGCGGATCGCCAGCGAGAATGATGCGCTTGCGGGTCTTCTGGATATCCGGATCGGGCACCGGCACAGCAGACAGCAGCGACTGCGTGTACGGGTGGTGCGGCTCACTGTAGAGCGTCTTCCAGTCCGAAACCTCGACCATCTTGCCCAGATACATAACGGCAACGCGATCAGAAATGTGCTGCACGACAGAGAGGTCGTGAGCAATGAAGAGATAAGCCGTACCGAACTTGTCCTGGAGCTCCTTAAGAAGGTTCAGAACCTGGGCCTGAATGGATACGTCAAGTGCAGAGACGGGCTCGTCGCAGATGATCAGCTTGGGCTTCAGAGCGAACGCGCGGGCGATGCCGACACGCTGGCGCTGGCCGCCCGAGAACTCGTGCGGATAGCGGTTGATGTGCTCGGGGTTCAGACCGACGACGTCCAGCAGCTCGCGGACGCGCTCGATACGCTCTTCCTTGGTACCCACGCCATGAATGGTCATGGGCTCAGAAACAATCTCGCCGATGGTCATGCGAGGGTTGAGCGAAGCATAGGGGTCCTGGAAGATGAACTGCATCTCGCGACGCATATCCTTGATCTCGTGCTTGCTCATCTCGGCAACGTCTTTGCCCTGGAAGAACACTTTGCCTGCCGTCGGCTTGGTCAGGCGCATGATGGTGCGGCCCGTGGTGGACTTACCGCAGCCAGACTCGCCGACCAGGCCAAAGGTCTCGCCCGGATAAATCTCGAACGAAATGTCATTCACAGCAGAGACGACACGCTTGGAGAAGCGCTTGGCGAACATGCCGGACTCAGCGGGGAACTCCTTAGAGAGGTGCTCGACCTTAAGCAGCGGAGTACGCTCGTTGGTATCTGCCATTACGCCTCGCCTCCCTTCTTGGAATCCTTGCGGGTACGGGACGTCTCAGGAGCGTTCTTGAGGAACTCGGGGTCACCGGAGTAGTGGCACGCAGAGTAATGACCAGACTCGGTAACAACGCGCTCGGGGCGCTGCTTGCGGCACTTGTCCGTCGCATAGGGGCAACGAGGCGAGAACACGCAACCCTCGGGCAGGTTCATGAGCGAGGGCGGGTTGCCGTGAATCGGCGTAAGCGGCTTCTTCTCATCGATAGCCTGCTCCGGGATGGAGCGGATAAGACCCCAGGTGTAGGGATGGCGGCTCTCGTAGAAGATTTCCTCAGCAGTACCGAACTCGACGGGACGACCGGCGTACATAACCATGATCTTATCGGCCATATCGGCGACAACACCCAGGTCATGGGTAATCATGATAATGGCGTTGCCGTTCTTCTCCTGCATCTCCTGCATGAGCTCGATAATCTGAGCCTGAATGGTAACGTCCAGAGCAGTCGTGGGCTCGTCGGCAATCAGAATATCGGGATCGCAGGCAAGAGCCATAGCGATCATGACACGCTGACGCATGCCGCCGGAGAACTGGTGCGGATACTCGTTGACGCGCTTCTCGGGCTCGGGGATACCAACGAGGTCCAAAAGCTCGGTGGCGCGCTTGAGCGCCTCCTGCTTGGAGTAGCCACGGTGCAGACGAAGGCCCTCGCCCACCTGCTTACCGATCTTATAGACCGGGTTAAGGGAGGTCATAGGATCCTGGAAGATCATCGCGATATCGTTACCGCGAATGTGTTGCATCTCTTCCTCGGTCATCTCGAGGATGGAACGACCGCGATAGCGAACGTCACCGCCCTCAATCTTTCCCGGAGGCATCGAGATAAGGCCCATGATGGTCATGGCGGTCACGGACTTACCAGAGCCGGACTCACCGACGACACCCAGGGTCTCACCGCGATCGAGCGTGTAGGACACACCATCGACGGCGCGAACGACGCCATCCTCGGTGTGGAAATACATCTTAAGGTCATCGACCTCGAGCAGATGCTGGCCCTCGGGAACCGGCTGGTCCTTCAGGTCCACATAGTTCTTGTTCTTCTTCATCCTTATGCGTCCTTCATCTTGACGTCGAGGGCGTCGCGCAGACCGTCACCAAGTAGAGTGAAGGCGAGCACCGTCGAGAGAATTGCCAGACCGGGCATGATCATCATCCAGGGAGCAGTCAGAAGATACTGCTGACCGTCCTGAATCATGGAGCCCCACGAAGGCGTAGGCGGGATAACGCCCATGCCAAGGAAGGACAGAGCGGACTCGGTCAGAATAGCGCCACCAATGTTCATGGTCGCGTAGACCACGATAGAAGCAACGGAGTTCGGGAAGATATGGCGCATAACGATACGGGCATCGGATGCACCCATAGCGCGAGCGGCGTCAACATAGTCGTTCTCTTTGACCGTCAGGATCGCGGATCGGAAGACGCGCGCAATCGAAGGCCAGCCGAGAATACCGATGGCGATAAAGACGTTCTGAAGACCACGGCCGATAACGGCGATCATGGCGACAACGAATAGGACGTACGGGAACGCCAGGAAGATGTCCGCGCAGCGCATGATGATCGTATCCCAGATGCCACCATAGAAACCGGCGAGGGCGCCCATGACCAGACCGATCACCGTGGAGATGGCGGTGGCCATAATACCGACGGAGAGCGAAACGCGTGCACCGTAGATAACACGGACGAGAATGTCACGACCAAGGGAGTCGGTGCCAAACGGGTGCTCGGCACACGGAGCCAACAGCGAAGTCTCGGCCATGGTAGTCGAGTCGGAGGCCGTCGGCGAACCGAGCCAGGGCTTAGCCCACAAATCGGCGGTCAGGGCAACCACAACAACGATGATGATCCAGCAGACACCGATAACGGCGAGCTTGTTCTTACGAAGACGCTTGAAAGCGTCGCCCCACAGCGTGCGGGACTTGGCGGGAGCAGATGCGGCCTTGGTGGCGGTAGCCTGCCCCTGAGACTGAGAATCAGTTTCCTGCATGAGACGTACCTCCC
The DNA here is from genome assembly GCF_003436895.1 of Collinsella sp. TF09-1AT. NCBI lineage: Bacteria > Bacillati > Actinomycetota > Coriobacteriia > Coriobacteriales > Coriobacteriaceae > Collinsella > Collinsella sp. TF09-1AT. The sequence goes on from NZ_QSRC01000006.1 coordinate 125,823, forward strand.
TTAAGCCTTATCCGACGGACCGCCAAGGCGGATGCGCGGGTCGAGGAATGCATAGCTAATGTCGACGAGCAGGTTGATCACCATAACGACGACAACGATGAGCGTAACGCCGCCCATCACGATGGGCCAGTCGCGCATGCTGATGGCGCGGTAGACCTCATAGCCAATACCGGGCCAGTTAAAGACCGTCTCGGTCAGGATGGCGCCCGAAAGCATGGCGCCGAAGTCGACACCAATATAGGTAACGACGGGGATGAGTGCATTCTTAAGCGCATGCTTGATGATGATCGCACGATTGGAGAGACCCTTGGCCTTTGCTGTGCGGATGTAATCCTGGTTCATGACGTCGAGCAGCTGCGAGCGCATGATGCGGGCAGCATAGGCGGTCGAAACCGAAGCCAGCGTAATGGTCGGAAGCACATAGTGCATCCAATCCTGATACTGAGAGCTGGAACCACCAGCACCCGAGATCGGCATGGAGAAAGCGCCGCCGGTGGCATCCTTGAGGATGACACCAAAGAACAGCTGCAACAACATACCGAGCCAGAAGGCAGGAACGGCAACGAGGATCGACGTGGTCAGCGTTACCAAAATATCCCAGAAGGAGTAACGCTTTACTGCCGAAATGATACCCGCACCGATACCCATGATTGCCTCGAGCACGATGGCGCACGCGGCAAGTTTGACCGTATACGGATACTTCTGGGCAAAGATTTCCGTAACCGGCAGCTTGCGCTGATACGAATTACCCAGATCGCCATGAAGCAGGCCGTTCATGTAATACAAGTAACGGTCCACGAGCGACGTTTGAACGGGGTCGCCGTTCTCGTCAAGAATCGCGTTGCCATCCTCGTCCGACTGGACCAGGTGATAGCGAACGCGAAGCTGAAGCTCCACCTCGGGGGACAGAGCCTTGTCTCCACCGATCAGCTTGATCGGATCTCCCGGCACGATATTCTGGAGGGCGAACAGAATCAGCGTGACGCCCAAAAACACCGGGATGAACTGAAGCACACGTTTAACGATGTACTTACCCATACCACTCCCCTATCTAGGGATTAACCTAAATGGGATGCCGATCGCCAGACCGGCATCCCAAAATTACCATCAGCCAGTTTACCCCAGGTTAGGGGGAACTGTATGTTTCCCATGAGGTCTACGTAAATACTTGACCCTCACGGAAGCTGCAACTCTTAGGCGAGCTCAGCGGTACCCAGATCGGCGTGCTTCTGCGGATCAACATAGAGGTGCTTGATGCGATCGGAGCCGGCGATGGTGTGCGTGTAGAACATCACCGGGATGACCGGGCAGTCGGCAGCGACCATAGCGTCGGCCTCCTGCATCTTGGCGATACGCTCATCGTCGTCAACCGTGGTACGAGCCTCGTCAACCTTAGCGTCGAACTCGGGGTTGCTGTAACCGGAACGGTTGTCGCCGCCGAGGGAGTCGGAGTGGAACAGCGGGTACAGGAAGTTGTCCATGATCGGGTAGTCGGCGATCCAGCCCAGACGACCGAACTGATAGTTAAAGTTCTGATACTGCTCGAGCAGGGCAGACCACTCAGGGGTATCGGAAGTAGCGGTAACGCCCACCTTGGCGAGGTCACCGATGATGGACTCCATGATCTCCTTGTGTCCACCGTCCTGGTTGTAGGACAGGGTCACGTTGATGCCGCGGTCGCCGTTGGCGCCGGCAGGAGCAACCTTGTCGAGGTACTCGTTGGCCTTATCAACGTTGTACTCGCAGAACTCCCATGCGCCCTCCTTGTAGCCGGCGATTCCCGGAGGAACGATGCCGTCAGCGGGGGTACGGGTGCCCTTGAAGATGGTCTTGCAGATGGCCTCACGGTTGATGGCCAGGGAGATGCCCCTACGCAGGTCAGCGTTATTGAACGGCTCGGCCGTGTTGTTGCAGGTCAGGTAGTACGTGGAAGGCTCGGCGCCGAGCAGCATGCGCTCGCCGTCACCCATGGTGTAGCCGTCCTTGGACACGCCGCGATCCTTCTTGGCGGCGTCGATCTGAGCAACGGGAACGTCGCAGACATCGAGGTTACCGGCCTGGAACTCCTTGTAAGCGGTCTCCATGTCCTTGATGACCTGGAAGTGGATGCCATCGATCTTGGCCTTGTCGCCATAGTAATCGTCGAACTTCTTGAGGTTGATCTCCTGACCATCCTCCCACTTGCCGTCCATCATGAACGGGCCGTTACCGATCGGGGCGAGGTAGAAGCTCTTGACATCGGACTCGGCGCACTCGGGAACCGGGGCCAGAGCAGGGTGAGATGCGACGAAGGGGAAGTCGGCGTAAGCGGAAGACAGCTTGACGACGAGGGTCTCATCGTCGGGGCAAGTAACACCGCTGAGCTCAGTAGCGTTACCGGCAAGCAGATCGTCATAGCCCTCGACCATGGAAAGGTGATAGGAGACCTCGGAAGGACCATACTCGGTAGCGATGGCCGACTTGGTGTTGACCAGACGCTCCCAACCGAGCTTGAAGGACTTGGAGGTAACGTCGTCACCGTTGTGGAACTTGGCCTTCTTGATCTTGAAGGTGAACTCGGTGGCGTCATCGTTGGCCTCGAAGGACTCGCAAGCCAGCGGGACAATCTCGCCCTTCTCGTTGTCGTAGGTGGTCAGAGCATCGAACAGCTGGTAGTTGACCTGAGTGCCCTGATCCTCCTGGACGTTGTAGGGGTCGATGCAAACCGGGTTGTTAATGTAGAAGTTCAGCGTCGAACCGGACTCAGAACCGGAAGCGTCGCCGCCCTTCTTGCCGCATGCGGCAAGAAAAGCCATGGAGCTCGCAGCGAGGGTGCCGCCAACAAAGGCGCGACGACCCATAACGGGCTGGTGGAACATAGAATCAGCCATGCCATCCTCCTTATGAGATAGGACAAAGTGAATTCGATTGGGCAACGTCGAGACAACCCGATCGAACCATTCAAACGCGGTCCGCCGTTATGGCTGGTTATGCAATGCGGGCCAACGTTTTCAATACAGTAGCGCATTTTATGCACAATTTGGCGCTGATTCCGGTTAACGGTCGAGAATTTCTTTAGTTAGGCGAAGTATGTGGGGATATTTTGACCCTGTTACAAACATGTAAACAAAAAGGGTCCCGCACTTGCGGAACCCTTTTCAAGCGTATATGCAACTCGAGCTTAGTAGCCCACGATGCCCTGGGGGAAGAAGAACATGCACAGCACGACGCACACGGCAAACACGACAGCCATGATAACGGTCAGGCGGTCCAGGTTCTGCTCCATAACGCCCGTGGCAGAGGTGGAATTATACAGAGAGCTGGCGATCATATCCGAAACACCAGTGCCCTTACCGGAGTGCATCAGAACGAGAATCGTCAGCGCCACGGCAGACACAGCCCAAACGACAAACAGAAGAATCTGGAACGGACCCATAGATAAGCTCCTTAATAGAACAATTCAAACTCCAGTACTGTACCACAACCTCGAGCACTCCCCCATCTGCCATTTGGGGACGGGGTAGAAATAGCGCAAAAGGGGGTTGCCCGGACGTGGACAACCCCCTTACAAGAAAACGTTAGTTGTTTTCTTTAGGCCTCGGTGGCGAGCACGCGACCCGTCATCTCGGCGGAAGGCTCAAGACCAGCCATGGTGAGCATGGTCGGAGCGATATCGGAGAGACGACCGTCCTCGATACCGGTAAGCTTGGCCTTCTCATCAACGATGATGAACGGCACACGGTTGGTGGTGTGAGCCGTAAACGGATGCTTGGAACCGTCGGTAGCGACGTCAAACATGTGGTCGGCGTTGCCATGGTCGGCGGTGATCAGCGCAAAGCCGCCCTTGGCGAGAATCGCCGGGACAACCTTGGAGAGAGCCTCGTCAACGGCCTCGACAGCCTTGACGGCAGCATCGAACACGCCGGTGTGACCAACCATGTCGCAGTTCGCGAAGTTCACGATGTAGAAGTCAGCGCGATCCTCGTTAATAGCGGAGACGAGCTTCTCGGTAACCTCGGGAGCGCTCATCTCGGGCTGCAGATCGTAGGTAGCAACCTTGGGGGAAGCGACGAGCACGCGCTCCTCGCCCTCCTTGGGCTCCTCGATGCCACCGTTGAGGAAGAACGTCACGTGGGCGTACTTCTCGGTCTCGGCGGTGTGCAGCTGCTTCAAGCCATTGGCTGCGATGACGTCGGCCAGGACGTTCTCGGGGAACGTCTTGGGGAAGGCGACATCAACGTCAAACGTCGGATCGTACTCGGTCATCGTCACAAAGTGCGAAAGCTTGATCTGCTCACGCTCAAAGCCGTCGAACTCCTTGTCCGTGAAAACGCGGGTCATCTGACGGGCGCGGTCGGGACGGAAGTTGAAGAAGATGGCCGCGTCGCCCTCGTGGATGCCCTCGTTGTGGGCAGCGAAGGGCTCGACGAACTCGTCGCCGCGCGGGTCCTTCTCGTAGTAGGCCTTGATACCGGCAACGGGGTCGGTATCGGCATCGGACGCGTTGACCATGACGTCGTAGGCGCGCTGGATGCGCTCCCAACGATTATCGCGGTCCATGGCCCAATAACGGCCCGAGACGGTGGCAACACGAGCGTCGCAACCGGTCTCCTCGGAGATCTTAGCCAGGAAGGCGCAGAACTCGCTCATGTAGCCGGCACCGGACTGCGGATCGACGTCGCGGCCATCCATAAAGGCGTGAACGCGAACGGTCTTGATCCCATGCTGGGCAGCCATCTTGACCAGAGCCTCGACGTGGTTCATGTGGGAGTGAACGCCGCCAGGGCTCATAAGGCCCATAAGGTGAAGGGTCTTACCCTCGGCCTTGACATCGTCCATAGCCTTGACGAAAACCTCGTTCTTGGCGATGGAGCCATCCTTGATGGCGTTGTTGATGCGCGAAAGTTCCTGGAAGACGATGCGGCCGGCACCGATGTTGAGGTGGCCCACCTCGGAGTTGCCCATCTGGCCGTCGGGAAGGCCCACGTCCTCGCCCGAAGCGCCGAGCGTGGTGTGAGGATACTTCTCGTACAGGCTATCAAGGAAGGGCGTCTTGGCAGCGGCGACGGCGTTCTCGCCATCGGCCGGAGCCAGGCCGCAGCCATCCATGATGATCAGGAGTGCAGGAAGGTGACGCTGTGCCATATGTCCTACTCGCCTGCCTTGACGACCATAGAGGCGAAGTCGGCAGCCTTGAGCGAAGCGCCGCCCACGAGGGCGCCGTCAACGTCGGGCTTGGCGACGAGCTCGGCGATGTTGCCGGGCTTGGCAGAGCCACCATAGAGAACGCGGATGCCGTTAGCGAGCTCCTCGCCGAACATCTCCTTGAGGGTCTCACGGATAGCGCCGCAGACCTCCTGAGCGTCCTCAGCGGTAGCGGTCTTGCCGGTGCCGATGGCCCAGATGGGCTCGTAAGCGACGACGACCTGCTTGGGGCAGGTGATCTCAAGACCAGCAAGGCCAGCCTTGACCTGGTTCACGACGTGCTCGACATAGGTGCCAGCCTCGCGGACCTCGAGGGACTCGCCGCAGCAGAAGACGGGAACAAGACCAGCGGCAACGAGAGCCTTGGCCTTCTTGTTCTGGTCCTCATCGGTCTCGTGGAAGTAGTCGCGACGCTCGGAGTGACCGATGATGCAGTAGGTGCAGCCAGCGGACTTGAGCATGTCGCAAGAGGACTCACCGGTGAAGGCACCCTTGGCCTCCCAGTACACGTTCTGTGCACCGAGGGCAATGGGGGCAGCCTGAATGCGGTCATGAACCGTGGTGATGTCGATGGTCGGAGGGCACACGAGCACCTCGACGCCAGCCGGAACCTCGGGCAGAGCCCGAGCCAGCTCGTCGGCGAGCTTGGCGGCCTCGGCGACGTCGTTGTTCATCTTCCAGTTACCAGCGATAAGAAGGGTGCGATTAGGCATCGAGAAGCGCCTCCACTCCGGGCAGGGCCTTACCCTCGACGAGCTCCATGGAAGCGCCACCACCGGTGGAGATCCAGCTCATCTTGTCGGCCAGGTTGAACTTGTTGACAGCTGCGACAGAGTCGCCGCCGCCGATGATCGAGGTGCAGTCGGCCTCGGCGACAGCTTCGGCGATAGCCTGAGTGCCGTGAGCGAAGTTGTCGAACTCGAAGACGCCCATGGGGCCATTCCAGAACACAGTCTTGGCGCCCTTGACGGCCTCGGCGTAGAGCTCCTCGGTCTTGGGACCGATGTCCATGCCCTCGCGGTCATCGGGGATAGCGTCGGAAGCGACAACCTCGGGGACAGCGTCCTCGCCAAAGTGATCGGCAACGCGGTTGTCGATGGGGAGCAGGATCTTGACGCCCTTCTCCTCGGCCTTCTTGAGCATCTCGCCAGCGCGCTCGACCCAGTCCTCTTCCTTGAGGGACTGACCGACGGTCAGGCCCTGAGCCAGGAAGAAGGTGTAGGCCATGCCGCCACCGATGATCAGGGTATCAGCGGAGTCGATGAGGTGATCGAGAACGCCAATCTTGGAGGAAACCTTGGAACCGCCGACGATAGCGACGAAGGGGCGCTCGGGCTCGGCGAAGATGCCGGTCAGCGTGTCGACCTCCTTCTCGAGCAGGAAGCCAGCGACTGCGGGCAGGTAAGCGGCGGGGCCCACAACGGAACCCTGGGCGCGGTGAGCGGTGCCAAAGGCATCGAGGACGAAGACGTCGCCATAGGAAGCGAGGATCTTGGCGATCTCGGGATCGTTCTTCTTCTCACGCTTGTCAAAACGGACGTTCTCGAGAACGAGGACCTTGCCCGGCTCGACGGCGGCGACGGCCTCGGCGGCCTTCTCGCCATAGGTGTCGGCGACGAAGGCAACGTCGAGACCAGAGAGCTCAGCGAGCTTCTTGGCGACGGGCTCGAGGGACAGCTCGGGCTGGAAGCCGGTGCCCTCAGGACGGCCGAGGTGGCTCATGAGGATGACGCGAGCATTGTGCTCAACGAGATAGTTGATGGTGGGCAGGGCAGCCTTGATGCGGGTGGTGTCGCCAACGACGCCATCCTTGATAGGCACGTTGAAGTCAACGCGGACGAGAACGCGCTTGCCGTCGACATCGATGTCGCGGACGGTCTTCTTGGTAAAGGCCATGTTTGCTTCTACCTTTCGTACGTGTCTGCCTTCCATTACGGCAGACGATTTCCTATAAAAAGGGCGCGACCTTAGGGTGTAAGCCCTATAAGGCCGCGCCCTTCTTTAGACGCTCAACGAGCTATTCGCTAAAAGCTAAATTAAGCAACGAACTTCTCGAAGTACTTGATGGTGCGGACCATCTGAGAGGTGTAAGAGTTCTCGTTGTCATACCAAGAGGTGACCTGAACGAGGGTCTGGCCGTTGCCGAGGTCAGAGCACATGGTCTGAGTGGCGTCGAAGATGGAGCCGTGGGTCTCGCCGATGATGTCGGTGGAGACGATGTCGTCCTCGTTGTAACCGAAGGTCTCGGAGATGGTGGCAGCGTAGGCCTTCATAGCAGCGTTGACCTCGTCGACAGTGACCTTCTTGTCAACGACAGCGTAGAGGTTGGTGATGGAGCCGGTCGGCGTCGGGACGCGCTGAGCGGCACCGATGAGCTTACCGTTGAGCTCGGGGAGAACCAGGCCGATAGCCTTGGCAGCACCGGTGGAGTTGGGGACGATGTTGACGGCGCAGGCGCGGCTACGACGCTTGTTGCCCTTGCGCTGCGGGCCGTCGAGCGGCATCTGGTCGCCAGTCCAGGCGTGAATGGTGGTCATGATGCCGGACACGATGGGAGCGAAGTCGTTCAGACCCTTGGCCATCGGGGCGAGGCAGTTGGTGGTGCAGGAAGCAGCAGAGATGATGTTGTCCTCAGCGGTCAGCGTCTCGTGGTTGACGTTGTACACGATGGTGGGCAGATCGCTGCCAGCCGGAGCGGAGATGACGACCTTCTTGGCGCCAGCGTTGATGTGGGCCTGAGCCTTAGCCTTGCTGGTGTAGAAGCCGGTGCACTCGAGAACGACGTCGACGTCGAGGTCGCCCCAAGGCAGGTTGTTGGCGTCGGCCTCCTTGTAGATCTTGATCTCCTTGCCGTCAACGGTGATGGAATCCTCGCCAGCAACGACCTCGTGATCGCGAGCGTAGTTGCCCTGCGTGGAGTCGTACTTCAGCAGGTAAGCGAGCATGTCGGGAGAGGTGAGGTCGTTGATAGCGACGATCTCGGAGCCCTCATGACCGAACATCTGACGGAAGGCCAGACGACCGATGCGACCGAAGCCGTTAATAGCAACCTTTACTGCCATTGTGTCTCCTTTCGTAAGGCCCCCGCAAGCTACAGCGCCTGCCGTTGAGGCCCACAAACTAACCACTCGCCTAATATACCTTTTTTTGGACTTGAATTTCACGAGAATGGTCGAAATTGAAAATCAAATTTACGTTAAAACGTTTTAAAGAATAAAATAGCAGCTAAATCCGTATATAAGTCTATACTTTAAACTACCTGTTTGCTTCAATGAGCTTTTCAAGCCTCAAAACTCGATGGTAGAGGGCCGACTTCGACAAGGGAGGGTCAGCCATCTCCCCCAAATCACGCAGCGACAGATCGGGGTAGCGCTCGCGCAGGTCGCAAAAGACCGCCAATGCATCCGGAAGCTCATCGCGAAGGCCACGCTGCTCGAGCTCATCGATCAACGCAAGCTGATGTTGGGCAGCACCGGCGCTTCTGGTCTGGTTGGCGAGCTCGGCATTCACGCGACGGTTCACATCGTTCTTAACCAACTTGACCGCGCGCGCTTCCTCAATCTCGGCAACGCTGCGCTTGGCACCAATCAGCTTTAAAAGATGCTCGATCTCCTCGGCGCTCTTAATGTAGACAGCAAAGGATCCGCGCCGCGCGTTAACGCGCGCATGGACCCCGATCTGCTCCAATAGATCGCAGAGTCCCCGGGCATACTGCTCGCCCTGCACCGCGATCTCCAAATGAAAGTCGCCGCGGGGATCGGCCACGAAACCGCCAGCGATGAGCGCGCCGCGGATGTAGGCAAGCCTGCAGCAGGGACGGGCAACGATGTGCCGGGGAACACCGGCGACGAGCCCTCCCCTGCGGTCGAGAATGCCCAGCAGCACCAGAGCCTTGTCCAGGTCGGGTTGATCGGGCAGGGTAATGAGATAGTTACGGACCTTATGCAAGACCGATTTACGAACGGTGAATTCCGTTTTGAGCTTAAGGATGCGATGCGTCAGTGTGATCATCGTGCGCGCGACGGCGCCCGTCTCGGTCGCGACCGTCAAACGATACCGCCCGGAGCCGGCCAGCGAAAGTGTACCGCTCACACGCGTCAGGGCGGCAAGCGTCGACAAATCACAGTATTCACATTCGGGTTCGCAGCGCGCGAGCTCGTCACGCACCTCCGCGGTAAACGACATGCAGGCCTATGCTTTCGTGTTCGCGCGCGACAGGTCGCGATGGGAAATGCTCACGTGATACTGGGCGCCTTCCAAATAACGTGCCGTGGCCTCGGCGATGGCAACGCTGCGGTGTTGGCCGCCCGTGCAACCGATGGCAATAGAAAGTTGCGGCTTGCCCTCCGCGATATAGCCGGGCATGACCGTATCGAGCAGCTGCGTCCAGGCCTTCCAGAACTCCTGGGTCTTAGGATGGTCCAGAACAAAGTCGGAGACTTTCTTATCGAGACCGGTCATGGTGCGCATCTCGGGATCGTAGAACGGATTGGGCAGGAAGCGAACGTCGATCATGATGTCTGCCTCGACGGGCATACCGTGCTTAAAGCCAAACGAGAACACGTGAACGTCCATGAGCTGCTGGTCGGACAACTCGGAGAACGCCATGCGCAATTTGTTGCGCAGGGCAGAGGTGCGCAGGCGGCTCGTGTTGATGATCATATCGGCTCGATCGCGCACACCCTGCAGCTGCAGGCGCTCGCGCTGAATCGCGTCGGCCGTAGTCTCCCCCGGCTTGGCAATGGGATGGCGGCGGCGGTTTTCGCTATAACGACGGATCAGCACCTCGTCAGAAGCCTCCAGGAACACGATGTCGCAGCTCATCTCGCGCTCTTCGAGCGCAGCGACCGCATCGAGTAACTCGTCAAACAGTCCCTGGCTACGCAAATCGCAGGTGACGGCAAGATGCCTGCCCACGCCCGTATTGATGCCGACGAGTTCGGCAAGCTGGGCGATCAGACGCGGAGGCAAGTTGTCGATGCAAAAGTAACCCATGTCCTCGAACACATGCATGGCCTGCGTTCGGCCCGATCCGGACATTCCGGTGATGATGACGATATCGGGGATGCGCTCCGAGCGCTCCGCCGCATCCATGGCATCTCCCTTTTGCATGTGCTGCCTCCTAAAAACAAGCGCGGGACCCAGCAACCCGGATCCCGCGCGGTCAATTGCCTATATTGAGTATACCGCCCCGAGCGGATACGAGGCCTGTCTTACGCCTCAAGCGCAGCCTTGAACCAACTCGTAATACTCGTGGGGTGCGTGATGGCGGTGCCGACGACAACGGCCCAGGCGCCAGCATCGATCGCGGCGCGAGCCTCCTCGGGCGTATGCACGCGACCCTCGCAAATGATGGGAAGGCCGGGGAATTCCTCGGTCGCCTGACGCAGGAGTGGCAGATCGGGGCCATCGGCCATGGTGCAGTCGATGGCGGCGACACCATGAGAGAGCGTGGTGGATACCAGGTCGAAGCCCATATCAACCGCACGGCGAATGTCCTCGATGGTGGCACAGTCCGCCATCAGGAGCACACCCTCCTCGTGCAGCGGGCGGAAGGTATCCTCGACCGTCTTGCCATCGGGGCGCGGACGATCGGTGGCGTCGATCGCCACGATATCGGCACCGGCAGCGACGCAGGCGCGGGCGTGACGCAGCGTCGGCGTGATGTAGACGCCCTCATGCCCATCCTTCCACAGGCCGATGACGGGAACCTCACAGCGACCCTTAATGGCGGCAATGTCGGCAAGGCCCTGGCAGCGAATAGCGGCGGCTCCGCCGAGCTCGCAAGCGCGAGACATTTGCGCCATGGTCTCGGGCGTACGAAGCGGCTCGCCCATATACGCCTGAACGCTCACGACGAGCTTGCCCTTCAGGGATTGAATCAAAGGATCGACGGTCATAAGGCTGCAACCTTTCTCAGAACAGCCTCCCGAGGCGTGTTGTCTCGGGAGGCTCCTACAGCAGATACGTTTACTTCAACGAGGCGAGAAGATGCTCAGCGGCACCGATGAGCGGAGCATCGCCCTCCAGAGAACCGATGAGGATCGGCGTGTCCTGAAGCGGATCGAGCGCCTGGCTGGCATAGCCCTCGTGCACCGAATCCTTCCATGTCTGCGAACGCCAATCGGGACCTTGGTGAATCACGCCGCCCGAAAGCACGATGACCTCAGGGTCCAGGATGTTAGCGAGCGAGCCCAAGCTGGCACCCAGCGCAAAGCCGGCGTCATGGATGACCTCGGTCGCCTTTGCGTCGCCCGCACGGCACAGGTCGTTTACGTCGCGGCCGACCGAAGGACGGCTGGGGTCAACGCGACCAAAGCGCTCGTCATACATTCGACCAATGGAAGTGCCCGAAGCAACCGACTCCAGATGGCCAGAACGCCCGCAGGCGCAGGGAATGCCGGCGGCAGCCGAGCACTCGATGTGGCCCATATGGCCAGCAGCACCATGGAAGCCCTGCATCACGCGGCCGTTCTCGACATATGCGCCGCCGATGCCCGTACCGATGCCAAGACACAAGACGGAGAACTTGCCCTTGCCGACGCCCCAGTGGGCCTCGCCCAGAGCATGAGCCTGCACGTCGCCTACAACGGCAACGGGAAGACCGAGGTCCTCGCGCAGACGTGGCCCCAACTGAACGCCGGACCAGCCGGGCATGATCTCATTGGCATACGCGATGGCGCCCGTCTTGGGATCGACGACGCCGGCGGCACCGATACCGACGCCAAGGACCTCGACATCGGGATTCGCCTCGAGAGCAGCCTTGATGGACGCCTCGATACGCTGGAAGACGGCCTCGCCGCCCTCTTGGGCCTCGGTGGGAACCTCAGCTTCAAAGACCGGATGGGGCACGCCGCCATCAGTCGGATACTCCATAATGGCAGTCGCAATCTTGGTGCCGCCGATATCGACGGAGCAAACGTACTTGTTCTCCATGTCGCTCTCCTTAGGAGATTAAAACAACTACAGGAAATGAGGGCAGAATTATCGCCACAGGTTGATAAAGGTTTCCCAGCTGCCCGAGGTTGGGGCGAAAGTGGTCGGGCGTTGACCTAATGGGTCACGCCCGACCACTTGAGCCCCAAGATCGGGTGCCTGGGGAAGCTTTACAGCAGACCGTTGTCCTGGAGAACCTTCCTGATCGCCTCGACGTTCTCGCCGGTCATGGCCTTCACCGGGCGCGGCATGGTCGGGCTGTCGAAGATACCCATGAGGTTCATAGCGGTCTTGAAGGCGCCGACGCCACCGGCATAGCCCTGGACGCCCGAGGTGACATCCCAGATGTGCGAAATCTCATTGAGGCGATCCTGCTCGGCCTTGACGGTAGCCCAGTCACCAGCCTGAGCGGCCTTCCACTGACGCACGTAGCCCTCGGGCTCAACGTTGGCGAGACCCGGGACGGAACCGTCGGCGCCACCAAGGTAAGCGCCGTCGACAACGACCTCGTGACCGGTGAGGATGCTCATCGGATGGCCGTTCTTCTCGTTCTCCTGAACGAGGTAGCGGAACGAGATGTCATCACCCGAGGAATCCTTAACGCCAGCAAGGACGCCCTCGGCGCCGAGCTTGGCAAGGAGCTTCCAGGGGAGCTTGGTGTGAACGCAGACGGGAATGTCATAGGCAAAGATGGGCAGGTCGAGCTCCTCGTGCAGGATGCGGAAGTGCTCCTCGACCTCGGTCATGCCCTGCAGGGCATAGAACGGGCAGGTGGCGACGAGGGCATCGGCGCCCAGTTCCTGAGCGACCTTACCGTGCTCGATCATGCGCTCGGTCTCGGTATCGATGATGCCGACCAGGACAGGCACACGGTGGTCGACGATACGGACGGCCTCGGCGATGATCTGGCGACGACGCTCGTCGGTGGAGAATACGACCTCGCCCGAAGAGCCCAAGAAGAACAGGCCGTCGACGCCGGCGTCGATCATGCGGTTGATGCTGCGCTCAAAGGAGGCAACGTCGAGCTGATGGTCTTCGGTATCGGGAACAACGACGGGGGGAATAACGCCGGTGAATTGCTGAGTTGCCACAAGAATCTCCTTAGTTGTCTAGCGGGCGGCCCTATGCCACCCACTCTTGTTGGCAGTGTCCAGGCCGCCTAGGCCAAAGAACACGGGTAGAACGTTTGGTTAAAGAAGTCGACGACTTCGTTTTCGAACGCATTGATGCGCTCATGAGCGTATTTGGCATAGATGATATGCCTCCGGTCACACTCAAGACCGTTGAATACGGCAAATTGGCCCTTGGGAGCACTCACGGCATCCATGAGCGATGTGCCCATGAGTACCGATCCGCGCACCCGAGACGACAGTGCCTCGAGGCCGCCGGGAAGCGGATTGGCAACTGCCGCGCAGGCAAGGCCCCGCTCGTCCAGAGCACAAACCGCCAGCGCGACTCCTCCGCCAAGACCCTCGCCCCATGCAAACATACGGTCGGGATCCACGCTGTCAAGATTGCGTGCGACCTTCGACAACGCGCAGCCCCAACGGATGCGTTTGACAAAAGCAGGCGAGGTGATCCCCTGCTGCAGATCGCTGTACCCAATCACATCATCGTCCAGCGCAAGCACGGCATATCCCATGGCGGCAAACCTCGTCATGTGATGCCATCCACGCACGGGCCGGTCAATGTCATGGAACATCAGGCACAGCGGCACAAGCTCGGAAGTCCGGGCGCGACCAGCGGGCTCAATCAGGCGGCCGTGTACGACATCCCCGCCGACCTCAAAGGAGACCTCGGAGTAGCGCGCGCACGGATTGGCGAAATCGATCGCCGTAACGGTCAACCCGCAAACCTCAGGATTCGATACGGCTGTACACAAATCGGAAATATCCACCGAAGTATCGCCGCGCCAATCCCGGAAATCGGAGAGCTTTGACGAAACCGTCCCGGGAATCCCCGTAAGCTCGGGGACAATCAGCTCATCGACATTGCTTTCGCACTTAGACATGAGCCTCCCCTCCCTTGCAGAAAAACGGAATGATCAGATCGTCAAAGTCCTGAATCTCCTCGTGGCCAAAGCCCTCAAAGAACTCATGGCGTTTCTCGCAGGTCAGGTTGTTGTAGACCGCAAACTGCGTTGCCGGCGGGCAAACGATATCGGCAGTTCCCGTGCCAAACAGCACAGGGCATTTGACCATGGGGGCGAAGTTCTTGGAGTCGAAGTACGCAAGCTTTGCATAGGCTTCATCAATACGAATCGAGTCCTCATCAAACCAGCGCGACCAATAGCGAAGGCCCTCGTAGGCAATATCATCGGCATCCAAATCCCAGACCAGGCGGAAATCCGACAGGAAGGGATAGAGGATGGAGGCGCGATTGATAAGCTCGCTGTTAAGCGCGCAGGTCGCAATACCCAAGCCGCCGCCCTGCGATGCGCCATTCACAAATACGCGGGCAAAATCGATGCCCTCGAGCTCGCGAACGATACGGCATAGGATGCGGATGTCCTGATGCAAGCGGACATAGTAGAGGTTGGCCGGGTCGCCGTCGATACCGGCGACGATATGGCCCGCGACCGTTGTGCCCTCAAATCCACCAATGTCCTCGGAGGGACCTCCTTGGCCAGGACAATCGAGAGCGATCAGCGCCATGCCCATACCAGCAAACGACGCCTGCTCAAACCAGCTGCGGCTTGCACCCGGATACCCATGGAACTGAAGCACCAATGGCACGGGCTCGTCCGAGACGGGCTTAAGGTACTTGGCATGCAGGCGGGCGCCGCACATACCGGTAAACCAGAGGTCGAAAAGCTGGCAAGTCACAGCATCGGCGACCGATGCCGCCTCAATCGCATAGTCAAGCCCAACGGCGTCGGCCTCGGCCATGCGATCTTTCCAAAAGAAATCGAAATCTGATGGACGGGGCATGGCGCCTCGATATTCACCAAATTGCTGCTGTAGCTCCTGAGCACTTGGCATGGCTCGTGAACCCAACCTTTCGAAATCGCAACGGAGGTGCGCCCGGCAAGGGAACCGGGCGCACGGGAGGGAAAGCGAACTTACTCGCCGAGCTTGGGGTGCAGCAGCGACGGCGCAGCGCCGAGCAGCATCTTGGTGTAGGGGTCCTGGGGGTGCTGGAAGACCTGCTTGGCCTCGCCCTGCTCGACGATCTTGCCACCATTCATGACGATGATGTCGTCGGATATATAGCGGACCGTCTGGATGTCATGGCTAATGAACACCATGGCCAGGCCGAGCTCCTTCTTAAGGTCGGTCAGCAGGTTGAGAATCTGCGCGCGGACCGAAACGTCCAGAGCCGAGGTGGGCTCATCGGCGATGATAGCGTCGGGGTTCAGCGACAGGGCACGGGCAATTGCCACGCGCTGGCGCTGACCACCCGAAAGCTGGCCGGGAAGAACCTCGGCGGCAGAGCTGGGCAGACCGGTAAGCTCCAGGAGCTCCTTGACGCGCTTCTCCTGCTCTGCCTCGGTGCCCAGGTTGTGGACGCGCATGGGGTCGAGCAACTGCTCGCGAACGACCATGCGGGGGTTGAGCGCCGTGGCCGGGTTTTGGAACACGACCGAGATGACGCGACCCATGTGGCGACGGTCCTCGGCGGTACGCTTGGTAACGTCCTTGCCCTTAAAGTAGACCTTGCCGCTCGTGGGGGCCTGCAGGCCGCACATGACGTTGGCGGTGGTGGACTTGCCGCAACCGGACTCGCCGACGATGCCGATGGTCTGTCCGGGCATGAGCTTAATCGTTACACCCTGGACGGCGTGAACCAGGTTGGGGTGCAGAATCGAGCCGGTACGGGTCCTAAAGGTGACGTGAACATCATCAAGGAAGATGATCGGCTCGACGCCGTTGACTGCGGTCTCGCTCATCTACATCACCTCCGCGTGAGGGGTCAAACCATTTGCCTTGAGCACCTCGTCGGGGAGCTCGGAATAGAAGTGCTCGGTGCCAGGCACGCGCTTGAAGACCGGACGGGTGTCCAGGCCAATGCGCGGATGGCTCGAGCGGGGCGCGAAGCGATCGCCCTTGGGGAAATCGCGCGGGCTCGGAACGGCGCCGGGCACCTGGTGCAGGCGGCCCGAACCGCTCTCGATGGACAGAACGGAGCCCAGAAGACCGCGGGTGTACTCGTGAATCGGGTTGGTGAGCAGCTCCTTGGTGGGCGCCTGCTCGATAACCTGACCGGCGTACATAACCGTGATGTTATGGGCAACCTCGGCGACCAGAGCCAAGTCATGCGAGACGAAGATCATGGCAAAGCCGAGCTTGGCCTGAAGATCGTTGAGCAGCTTGATGACCTGCTTCTGGACGGTAACGTCCAGAGCGGTCGTGGGCTCGTCGCAGATAACCAGCTTGGGGTCGCGGGTAAGGGCCATAGCGATCAGGACGCGCTGACGCTGGCCGCCGGAAAGCTCGTGCGGATAGCTCTCGAGCGTACGCTTGGGATCGAGGCCAACGAGCTCCAGGAGCTCCTCGGCGCTGCGGGTGCCGCCGCGCTTGGTGAGCTGCTTCATCTGAGCGGAGATGAGCATCGAGGGGTTGAGCGAGGACAGAGCGTCCTGATAAACCATGGCGATATCGGTACCGCGCAGGCCGAACCACTCCTTCTTGCTCATCTTGAGCAGGTCACGGCCTTCCCAGAGGACCTCGCCGGAAAGATGCTCGTCCTCATCGGTCAGGCCCATGATGGCCAGCGTGGTGATGGACTTACCGCAACCGGACTCGCCCACCAGACCCATGGTCTGACCGGGGCGGACATCAAAGTTGACATGGTCGACGACGTTGATATCACCGTGGTGCTCAAACTGGATGCAGAAATCGCGGACCGAAAGGATCGGCTCGACAGACTCATCGGGCACGTGGCGGTCGTTACGCTTGAGCTCGACATCGCGCAGGGCGCCAAGGCGAGCGGAGAGGGACTGAGCCTGCTCCTTGTAGGCACGAACGGGGTCGGAGACCAGCAGGTCGGCCTCGCGGCGCTTGGAAGAATCGGTCGGATCCAGGGCAGCGGAGGGAGCGGCGGCCATAGCGTCGGTAATGCCCTCGGACAGGATGTTGAGTGCCAGGCAGGTGATCATAATGGCCAGGCCCGGGAACAGCGCCTGCCACCAACGGCCGGCGAGCACGCCACCGCGGGCGTCGGCAAGAATGTTGCCCCACGTAGCGGTGGGCTCCTGGATGCCAGCGCCGATGAAGGTCAGCGAAGCCTCGAAGATGATGGCGTCTGCGACCAGGGTGACGGTAAAGACCATGATCGGGGCGATGCAGTTGCGCAGAACATGCTTGATCAGAATCCACGGAGCCTTGGCGCCGGACACGATGACCGCGCGGACATAGTCCTCGCCGTACTCGGACACGATGTTGGCGCGCACGATACGGGCGATCTGCGGGGTGTACATAAAGCCGATCGCAAAGATGATCGACGGCACGGAATTGCCCAGGATGGAAACGAAGACGGCTGCGAGGGCGATACCCGGGATGGACATGATGATGTCCAGGATACGCATGATCGCCTCAGAGACAGACTTGCGCGAAACCGCCGCAAGAGCGCCGACAACAGAGCCGCAGACCAAAGCCATGGCGGTAGCACCAAAGCCGATGATCAGCGAGTAACGGCCGCCGTAGAGCATACGCGAAAGGATGTCGCGGCCCTTGTCGTCGGTACCGAAGATAAAGCCGCCACCAGGCGCCTGGCGCGCGGTGAAAATATCGACCGGGCTATAGGGGGCAAGCAGGGGTGCCAGGATCGCAGTCAGGGCGACCAGCACCAGCACGACGGCGGCAATCTTAGAAGATAGCGCCATCTTCTTCCAGCCACCGAGCTTGAGCCCCTTGGAAGCAGCCTTCTCGAGCTGCTCGGTTTGCTTCTCTCGAATCTTTACCATAATCTACACCGTCCTGATGCGCGGGTTGATGAGCAGGTAGAGCATGTCAACCACGATGTTGATGATGATGAAGGCAAGAGCAACGACGATGACGACGCCCTGAACCAAGTTCGCCTCGTTGCCCTGAACGCCCTGCAGAATCGCGGTACCCATGCCCGGGAGGTTGAAGATAACCTCAATGACGACGGCACCGCCCATGAGGTAGCCGATCTTAAGGCCGAGGGTGGTGACCGGGGTAATCAGCGCATTGCGAAGAACGTTGATACCGACGACGACCTTTTCGGGAACGCCGGCACCGCGAGCCATACGGACATAGTCCTTATCGAGCTCCTCGACCATGGCGGTACGCACGATACGAGTCATCTGGCCCGTCAGCGGAAATGCCAAGGCGATGGCGGGCATGATCATGCGTCCCAGATAACCAGCCGGATTCGTGGTGAAGTGAGGCAGGGCGCCCGATGCCGGGAGCACCTTAAGGTAGGAAGAGAACAGCAAAATCAACAGAACGGCAAGCCAGAACGACGGGGTTGCCAAGCCGGCAATGGAAAAGACGCGGATCACTTGGTCCGGCCATTTATCGCGATACAGTGCCGCGATGACGCCGAGCAAAAACGAAACGACCGCGCCGATGGCAAGACCGATAAAGGTCAGCTGCATCGTGACGGGCAGGGCCGTGGAGATGCGCTTGGCAACAGAGTTACGAGCAGCGCCGTAGGTGCCCATGTCGCCGTGGATCAAGTCGCCCATATAGCGCACATAACGCACGGGCCAGGGGTCGTCCAGACCATACTTCTCATGGTACTCGGCAACCGCCTCGGGCGAGGCACCGTCACCCAACGCCGTGTAGGCGGGGTCGGTCTTGGAGAACGACATAAGGAAGAACACCAGGACGGTGACGCCCAATGCCATGATCGGCAGCGCGACAAGACGCCTTCCAATCAAACGTAGAAAGTTGTTCACGTTCTCTCCCCTTTCTTTTGTCGGTAGGACCAACTGGTATATGAGTACGGATACTCATTACAAGACCCGAGCGACATCGTTGCCGCCCGGGTCTTTGTTTCAACTATGAGGATACGGTCTCAACGACCGGTATCCTGCATATAGACTCAAGCGAGTCTTACGCCTTGACGGTCGCGACGCCCTTAAAGGACATGCTCGTCGTGCCGATGCCCTTGAAACCATCGAGGGCCTCGCCGTTGGGCGCGGTGGACGGATCGTCCCAAGAAGCAGAGACGGTCTTGACGTGGACAACGGGGTACAGAACGGCGTTGTCGGCGATGATGTCGAAGCACTCGTTCCACTTCTTCTGCTGCTCGTCGCCCTCGGCGGCAAGAGCCTCGTCCATGAGTCCGTGGAGCTTCTCCCACTCAGCGGACTCCTTCCACGGGCAACGGGTCTGCATCCAGACGTTGTCGCCAAACCACCAGTTGAGCAGCAGGTCGGGGTCAGCGCCGAAGCAGGAAGGATCGCCAGGGGCAAGGAGGATATCGTAAGCCTCGCCGCCGTCGATGGCAGCGTAGGTGGCCGGCGAGGTATCGGTCTGGATGGTCACATCGAAGCCGAGAGCGTCAAGGTCGTTCTTGACCTGGGCAGCCATGCCCTTGATCTGCTCGTTATCGGTGGTGCGCAGGGTGATGGCGCCCGGGGTGATGCCGGACTCCTCGATGAGCTTCTTAGCCTTCTTGGCGTCGGTCTTGTACACCGTGGAGGCCTCATGATAGTTGGTAAAGCTCTTGGGCAGGTAGCAGCTGGCGGCGGTAGCAAGGCCGGCGAAGGTGTTGCTGATCATCTTCTCGGTGTCGAGCGCATACATAACGGCCTGACGGACCTTGACGTCGTTCCAAGGCGCCTTGGCGACGTTGAACATGATGAAGCGGGTACCGAAGCCCTGAACGTTGTCAATCTTGCAGCCAGCGCTCTCGAGCTGATCGACGGCGTCAGCGGTAACGAGCTCCATGACGAGCGTGGAGCCTTCCTGCTGAGCAGTGACGCGAGCGGTGGGGTCGGTCAGGATGCTGTACTGGATCTTCTCGTCCTCGGCAGCATACTCACCGTTGTACTCGGGGTTGGGAACCAGGGTGATCTCGGTGTCGGAGATGGCATCGTACATCCAGGGGCCGGAGCCGATCGGCTGCTTGGCGCGATCCTCCTCGGCCTGGGTGGCCGGGGTAACGCGGATGATGGCCAGACGATCCTTGAGCAGGGAGAAGTTGGGGACCTTGGTCTTGACCGTCACGGTACTGGCGTCCTTGGCCTCGATGGACTCGAAAGGCTGGAAGAACGGAGCATAGGTAGCGGAAGCGGCGCAAGCGTTGTAGGAAGCCACAACGTCGTCAGCGGTGACCTCAGTGCCATCGGAGAACTTGGCGCCCTTACGGATGGTGACCTCGAAGGTGGTGTCATCCACAGACTTGGGATCGTCAGTAGCGAGCTCGTTGAAAGTGCTGTAGTCGTGGTAATCGATGCCGTAGAGGCCCTCGATGACATGCCAGTTGGCACCCAGGCCAACAGCGGAACCGGTGGTGGCGGGATCGAAGCTGGACGGAGCGTAAGCGGAACCAGCGGTGATCACGCCGCCGCCACGGTTGGCGGAATCGGTGGAGCCGGAAGCGGAACCCTCGTCGCTAGAGCTGCCACCGCAGCCAGTGAGACCAAGGCCGGCGACAGCAGCGACGCTGCCGGTGAGGCCGAGGAACGAACGCCTGGACATACCCTTGTTGATGATGGCCATGTCTTCTCCTATCAGTAGAGAATCTTACTCGGGAGCACCTAGACTTGCCCCCGCGCAACTTGCGGACGATATATACCTTACCTACCGACGAACCCAACTGAGGTGCCGCGCTCGGCGACCGATACATACATCCGCTTGAACGGTATTTACTACCGTTCACCGAATTCATTGACAAATGATTCGCCAGACAGTATGTATCGACGAGGTGAGATATCAGTCTTCGTCAACCCGCAGGATATCAGGGTTTTCACTTGGGTTAGTCAAACGTTTTACCGTTAATAAAACCCGAAACCAGCAGGCAATCATGGCGAAATAAATGGTTGAAAATCGCGCAATCATGTATATCAGCTGTTTAGGCTCGTGTTTAGTTTTCGGATTGCTTTGCCGCCGCCCCGGAACGCTCGGCATCCCACGCAACGAGCGTCTCGTGAACCGCTTTGGCGACATCGGCAGGAATGCCTCGAACTTCCGCGATCTCTTGCTCGCTCGCCGCGCGCAAACGCTTCATCGAGCCAAAATGACGCATAATGGCACGTTTTCTGGTGGGTCCCACCCCTGGAACGTCATCGAGTATCGAAACCGTCATGGCCTTATCGCGCAGCTCGCGATGGAATGTAATTGCAAAACGGTGCGATTCATCGCGAACCTGTTTGATTAGATAGAGCGAAGCAGACCCGGTCGGCAGCACGACGGGCGTCTCGTCCCAAGGCACGAAAACCTCCTCATCGGCCTTTGCCAAGCCGCAAACTGGTATATCGAGCCCCAGGGCCTCAAGTTGTTTGATCGCAGCCGTCAATTGCGGTTTGCCGCCGTCGACAACAAGCAGATCGGGCCGCGAGCCAAAGCGCTCATCGGCCATGCGTTCGGGAGCGTAGCGTCGTCCCAAAACCTCGGACATCGACACGAAGTCGTTTGCCTCGTCCAATTCGGCCTGAATTTTAAAACGACGGTACTGGCTCTTGTCAGCGCGCCCGTTGGTAAACACTACCATCGAGGCGACGGTAAAGGTTCCGTGCAGCGTCGAGATATCGAAGCACTCGATACGCATCGGCGGCGCCGGCAGCGCCAGCGCGCTTTCGAGCTCCAGGAGCGCTTGATTGGTGCGGTCGTCAGCGTACCCCGTTCGCATCATGTAGCGCATGAGGGCATGGCGCGCATTTTTGGATGCCATAGCGAGCAAACGGTGCTTTTCGCCACGCTGCGGCCTATGGAGATGGCAGGAACGCTCGCGCTTGCCTGCAAGCCACTCCCCCAGCGCCTCCGCATCCTCAAGCTCGACGGAGAGGTTGACCTCAGCTGGAATATCAGCCGTCTCATCGTAATAGCGTTTAAGAAAGCCCGACTGGAGCTCTTCCTCGTCAACATCAAGACCCTTGTCGAGAATGAACTCGCAGGTGCGAACTGTTCGGCCCTCGCGAACGACGAAGACGCAAGCGGCGGAGATGGTCTCTTCGCGATAGAAACCGATGACATCGATATCGACACTGGAGGGAAAAACGACTTGCTGACGATCGTCCAGACCCCTGATGACCTCCAAACGACGTTTGACGCGTGCCGCGCGCTCAAAGTCGAGCGCCTCGGCGGCATCCGTCATCTCGGAGGTCAGCTCATCGACGACATCCTTGCGATGGCCCGACAAAAAGCGCTCGACACGCTTGACGTTCTTGGCATAGTCTGCCGGGGAAATCGCACCGACACACGCACCCGGTCCGCGCCCGACATGGTAGTCAAAGCAGGGGCGCCCGTTTTGCGCGCAAATCATATTGACGATGTCTTCCTCGCCCTTGTGGGACTCGACGATACGGCGGCAACGACGCCACTCCGCACAGGATGCGGAGCAAATGGGAATAACCTTGCGCAGCGTATCTATCGTCTCACGTGCCGCACGGCTATCGGTATAGGGTCCAAAATAGCGCGTTCCCGGCTTATGACGCTCACGCGTGTATTTGATAGCGGGATACAGGTCGCCCTTTGTAATGGCGATAAAGGGGTAGCTCTTGTCATCCTTGAGGTCGACGTTAAAGTACGGATGGTACTGACCAATCAAATTGCGCTCGAGCACCAACGCCTCATGCTCGGTCTCCACCACGATATAGTCAAAGCTCGCCACCAGCTGCATCATCAGCGGGATCTTTTGACGCTCATCCTGCAGTGTCACGTATTGACGCATGCGGGCGCGTAGGTTTTTCGCCTTGCCCACGTAGATGACATCGCCCTTGGCGTCTTTCCAAAGGTAGCAGCCGGGCTGCGTGGGAACGCGCGAAACCTGCTCGGCAAGCGTTGGAATGTTGTCGTGACCGACCATGCGCACCTACTTGCGACGAAGCAGCGCCGAGACCTCGGGCATCTTAAGAACGACGGCAAGGCCAAAGGTAACAGCAAGCGAGACGACACCCGCAACGCAAACGTAGCCAAGAGTAATCAGAATCGAGCCGCCAAGTGCCCCGACAAAGTGCTCAAGCGCCCACATGACGCCGGCGCCTGCGGCAGCACCCAGGCCACCGAGCAAAAGGCCAAAGAAACCGCCATGCAGGATAGATTTGACCTGAAGGCCACGCAGACGACGACGCAGCCACCACAGCGAACAACCGACCAAGATCACGTAGTCAACGACATACGAAAGCGCGATTGCCGGCATACCGAAGCCCAGCACAACGCCAAACAGCAGAACCGAGCCGGCCTGGCCGATGGCGGAATACAGGCAATAGCGGCTATAGGGCTTCATGTCGAGCAAGGCAGAGAAGCTCTTCTGCATCAATACGACCACGCCGTAGAGCGGCAGCGAGAACGCCAGGTAGACAAGGAACTCGGACACCAGCGCCACGCCGGACTCATCAAACTTGCCGGCACAGTAAATCATGTTGAGCGGACGCGCGAAGACAATCAGGTACAGCGTGAACGGAATCAGGAAGAACAGCATCTGGGCGACGCCACGCGAAATGCCCGTGCGAACGCTGTCGTAATCCTTCTCCTGTGCGTCGTGAGAAAGCTCGGTATAGAGCGCCGTCGAAAGCGAGGCGGCAATCAGCGCGTAGGGCAGCGTGTACCACAGACGCGCATAGGCGATGACGGAAGGACCAGTCTCGGGCTGGACCACCAGCGCGGCAGCGTTGGTGATAGAAGTCGAGACAAACATGCACACTGTGGCGAGCAGCGTCGGGATACCGAGCGCAATCGTCTGGCGCAGTGCGGGGTCCTTAAAGTCGATATGGATATGGGGATGCACGCCGTGCTTACCAAGCGCGGGGATCTGACATGCCATCTGAACAAAGACACCGAGGGTCGTACCGGCCGCAATCAAGATGATGCCGGCACGTTCGCCAAGCTGTGCGGACACGGGCGCAAAACCCATAAAGCTCGCAATGACGATCACATTGTTGAGGACCGGGGCAAACGTCGACCAGAAGTAGTCGCGGTGTGCGTTAAGAACGCCCGAGAACACCGAGCCCAAACCATAAAACAGAATCTGGATGGCAAAAAAACGGAACATGAACGCAGCGGTATCCATGCTGCCGCCGTCACCCGAAAGGAACGATTGCGTCCAGATAAAGCCCGGGGCGAACACAGTCCCCAGCAACGAAATGCCACCCAGCACCAAAAGCAGAATGCCAAGCAGGTTGCCCACGTACTCGTTCGAGGCCTCGCGACCCTGCTCACGCCTCACGCCCATGTACACGGGCAAAAAAGCCGTCACGAGCATGCCGCCCATCACGAGTTCGTAGAGCATATTGGGCAGGTTGTTGGCGACCTGATAGGAGGACGAGAGTAGCGACATGCCGATAGCGGCCGCCATTGCCCACGTGCGGATAAAACCGGTGACGCGAGACACGATGGTCAGGATGGTCATAAGCCCGGCGGAACGACCAACCGTGGAGTAGTCCGACGAGCCCATGTCGTCAGTGTCATCTTGCGACGAAGAAGCCTCAGGCGCGGGCGTCTGAGAAGCCGAACGCTTTGCAAAGTGAGCCCCGCGCTTCGATTCTTCCTGCGGCATCGTTCAGTCCTCTCTCGTGATCGGGGCAACCGTCGCCCCGCAAAATGCAACTAAGTCGTCGGGGGCAAGCTCAAGCTGATAGCCACGCTTACCGCCTGAGATAAAAATGGTATCCCAAAGGACGCATGTCTCATCGATCAGCGTCCGAAAGCGTTTTTTCATGCCGACTGGACTGCAGCCGCCCCGGACATACCCCGTCGCGGCAAGCAAGTCCTTAACATGCATCATGGTCAGCGACTTTTCGCCAGCGGCGCGCGCGGCGGCCTTTAGGTCAAGCTCGTCGGCAACGGGAATACAGCACACAACGTGTTCATTGGACGGCGCCACGCAAACCAAGGTCTTAAAACCCTGGCCAGGCTCCTCGCCAAGTTGTTCCGAAATTGCAACGCCTAAACCCGCCGACTCATCGCCATCGTCTTCATACGTATGGAGAATATAGGAGATGCCGGCGTTTTCCAGCTCGCGCATCGCATTGGTTTTCGGCGTCTTTGCAGCCTTTGCCATGGCATGTCCCTTCCCTCGCATTCGAACGCAACGCATAAGTATATGTCCAATGTAGCCGCATACGTCATCTCGACACACAGAAGCGCCACCGAATCGAAAGGAATCGGTGGCGCTTCTCGCATGACGGCGTCTCTTTACTGGGCGTCGAGTTGTGCTTGACGCTCGCGGTCGCGCTCGAGCAGCGGGGCCAAGAACTTGCCCGTGTAGCTCTGTGAACATGCCGCGACCTGCTCTGGCGTACCCGAGACCACGACAGTTCCGCCGCCATTGCCGCCCTCGGGGCCCATATCGATCAGACGGTCGGCAACCTTGATGACATCGAGATTGTGCTCGATCACCAGAACCGTGTTGCCCGCATCGACCAGGCGCTGCAGCACGTCGAGCAGCTGGCGGACATCCTCAAAATGGAGACCGGTCGTCGGCTCATCCAGAATGTAGAACGTCTTACCCGTCTGACGGCGGTGGAGTTCCTTGGCAAGCTTTACGCGCTGTGCCTCGCCACCCGAAAGCGTCGTTGCCGGCTGGCCCAGGCTCACGTAGCCCAAGCCTACATCGTACAGCGTCTGAAGCTTGCGCTTAATCTGCGGGATATTCCCAAAGAAAGCCAGTGCCTCGGCCACGCTCATGTCAAGTACGTCCGAGATGGTCTTGCCACGGTAAGTGACCTCGAGTGTCTCGCGGTTGTAGCGTTTACCGCCGCAAACTTCGCAGGGAACGTAGATATCGGGAAGGAAGTGCATCTCGATCTTGATCTGTCCGTCGCCCTTGCACGCCTCACAGCGCCCGCCACTCACATTAAAGGAGAAACGACCCGGCGAGTAGCCGCGCGCCTTCGACTCCGGCGTACTCGCAAACAGCGCGCGAAGATCATCCCACAGGCCGATATAGGTAGCAGGGTTGGAACGCGGCGTGCGGCCAATCGGCGACTGGTCGATATCGATAACCTTATCGATACACTCGATGCCCTCGATTTTCTTATATGGACCCACAGGGCGCGTCGAACGGTGAATGGCATTCGTAAGGGCAGGCGCAATGGTATCGGTAACCAGGGAGCTCTTGCCCGATCCCGACACGCCGGTAACAACCGTAAGCGTACCAAACTCGATCTTGGCAGTAACGTTTTTGAGGTTGTTGGCTCGAGCGCCCGTAATTTTAAGGCAGCCGCGACCGGGCTTGCGCCGTTCATCAGGCACCCGGATCATTCGCTTACCGGTCAGATAAGCGCCCGTCATCGACTCAGGACACGCCATGATATCGGCAGGCGTTCCCGCCGCGACTACGTGTCCGCCGTTGACACCGGCGCCGGGACCCATGTCGATCACGTAATCGGCGGCACGGATTGTATCCTCGTCGTGTTCGACGACGATAACGGTATTGCCGATATCGCGCAGGCGCTCAAGCGTCTTGATCAGGCGCTCGTTGTCACGCTGATGAAGACCGATCGAGGGCTCATCCAGAATATAGAGCACGCCCATGAGACCCGCGCCGATCTGCGTTGCCAGTCGAATACGCTGTGCCTCGCCACCGGAAAGCGTCGCCGAGGCGCGATCGAGTGTCAGATAGTCGAGTCCAACATCGACCAGAAAACGCAGACGCTCCAGAATTTCCTTGACGATGCGCCCGCCGATAAACTGTTGGCGCTCGGTGAGCTCCAGGCCCTCAAAAAACTCGAGCGACTCACGGCACGACAGGCAACAAACCTCGTAAATGGACTTGCCACCCACGGTGACGGCGAGCATCTCAGGGCGCAAACGAGCGCCGTGGCAGCTCGAGCACGGTTCCTCGCGAATGTACTTCTCCAAGCGCGCCTTGGTGTTCTCGTTCGTCGTCTCGGTATAGCGTTCGTACAGGATGTTGCGAACGCCCGAAAACTTGGTATCCCACTGGCTGCGACGTCCGTCGAGCTTTTGGTAGTCGACCGAGATCTTCGTATCGCCCAGGCCATCCAAGAATGCACGACGCACGCGAGGGGGCAAGTCCTCCCACGGCGTATCGGTGCTCACCTTAAAGTGTTTGCAGACCGCAGCAAAAATCTGCGGATAGTAGTTCGAATTGCCAAACAGGCTACCAAAGACTCCGTCGGCAATGGACTTCGAGGGGTCCTCGATCAGCGCCTCGGCATCAACGGTTTTCTTAAAGCCCAGGCCGTCGCACTCAGGACATGCGCCATAGGGAGCGTTGAACGAAAAATCACGCGGCTGAAGATCGTCAATGGAGTGACCATGCTCCGGGCACGCCAAGGCCAACGAATACTCCAGCAGCTCGCCCTCGGTCCCCTCGGGAGCATCACGATCGGGCAGCATGTACACGTTTACATTGCCGTGAGCCAGCGCGGTCGCCTGCTCAACAGACTCGGCGATACGGCCCAGAGAGTTCTCACGGATCACGATGCGATCGACCACGACCTCGATATCGTGCTTGAACTTCTTGTCCAGATCGATCGGATCGTCGAGCGAGCGCACTTCACCGTCGACACGCACGCGGCTAAAGCCCTCGGCGCGAAGGTCCTCAAACAGTTTGGTGTACTCGCCTTTTCGCCCGCGTACCACCGGTGCCAGCACAAACGCGCGGCGGCCCTCCCCCGCCGCCAAGACCTTGTCGGCAACCTGATCGGTCGTCTGACGCTCAATGACACGGCCACATTCGGGACAGTGCGGGGTGCCCACACGGGCGAACAGCAGGCGCAGATAGTCATAAATCTCGGTTACGGTGCCAACCGTCGAGCGCGGGTTCTTGGATGTCGTCTTTTGATCAATTGAGACAGCCGGCGAAAGGCCGTCGATTGAATCCAAGTCGGGTTTGTCCATCTGGCCCAAGAACTGGCGCGCATAACTCGAAAGGCTCTCGACGTATCGACGCTGGCCCTCGGCATAGATAGTGTCGAATGCCAGCGAACTCTTGCCCGAGCCAGAAAGACCGGTAATGACCACGAGTTGGTCACGCGGAATGGAAACATCGATATCCCGGAGGTTATGCTCACGAGCGCCGCGAATAACGATAGAAGAATCAGACATGGAAGCTCCTTGCCTCCTATTGCATCGAATCATACCTGCCGATGAGTTTAGCGCACTCGACGCGCACAGATGTTCGTAATACAAGATTCGCAGACCTTTAGCTTTGCGTATCGGGCGCTTTGTTTCTCGAAATGCCGTGGAAAGGTTACAGTAATCTAATACTGAACTTAATTTGCTGTACCAGAGGAACGTCCATGACCGAAGATATCCCCCTTGAAATCACTTCGAGCGACATGGCCAATCTGCCCATATTCATCGCCGTCCTTATCGTGGCCACCGTCGTCGTGCGCGTGTATTTTTCAATCAAACGCAACGAAAAGCCACCCATTGCCTGCGTCTTTTGGTGCGCGACGCTCCTCATCCCGCTCGGCGTGGTAGCTGCATGGGTTACGAATCAATCGCTCGTAAATGAGGGCAGCTCCCTATGGGTCCTTTCTTATTCGGCGCTCGGTGCTGCCGCCGTCATGCTTCTTGTCGAGCCCTTGGTTTCGGGACTTATCGACCAAACCGACCTTGCGACGGGAACGGTTGCCTGTATTTGCCGTGACATCCTTGTCATCGCCGCTGTTTCAGCGCTCTCGTTCGTTTCACTCGAAATTGCCTGCAACGAAACGTTCTATCGCATTCCCGCCAACTCATTCGGGTTTTCCGTCGGGCTGCTCGCGACGGTTCTGCTCTCCCTTTATTTGCTGGGACAGCGTCATGGAGGCGTCATGGCTCTCGTGCCCGTCGTCTGCTGCATCCTTGGCATTGCCGAGCACTTCGTCATAACGTTTAAAGGCGAAGCCATCCTGCCAAGCGATATCTTGGCCCTTGGCACCGCAATGGAAGTGAGCGAGGGATACGAGTTTACCTTTACCGCCGGAATCGTAACCTCTCTCGCCCTGCTGGAGATTTCCCTGGGGCTTCTTTCGCTCATCCGACCGCGAAAGCTCCGTACGCCCACCCATGTCTTCCCCGCTATCGCCGCTAACCTCTGTGCTTTTCTGCTAGTGACCGTTGTGGGGCTCTCAGGCTTTTCCAACATCGACTTGGAGCAGGCGCTGGATTTTGGATTTGACCGTTGGCAGCCCATCACCACGTATGCGTCTCAGGGTTTTATCACTTCGTTCACCGAAATGGTCAACGAGTTGCCCATTGAGAAGCCCGAAGACTATACGCCCGATGAGGCGCAGAGCATCGAGCAGGAGCTCGCCGCCGCCTACGACAGCACATATGGCTCGAGCGAGCAGCGCGCGGCGGCCGTTGCCCAGTTCAATGAAATCAAGCCGACGATTGTTGCCGTCATGAATGAGAGTTTTAGCGACCTTTCGTGCTTTGAGCAGCTCCAGGCGGCCGGGTACACCGGCCCCGCATTCTACAACTCGCTTCCCGACACACTTGTTCGCGGCACCATGCTCGCTTCGGTCGCCGGTGGCGGAACGGCGAACTCCGAATTCGAATTTTTGACCGGAGCGACAACGGCCTTTGTCGGATTAGGCAAGATCCCCTATCAGCTGTATCAGATGAATGGCGTAAACAGCCTGGCAAAGGACCTTAAAGAGCTTGGGTATACCACTACCGCTATGCACCCGCAAAACCCCGTCAACTACCATCGAGATAAAATCTATCAGCAGCTGGGCTTTGGAGACTTTCTTTCAATCGGCGATTTCGAAGGTGCGCCCTATTACCATGCCGGCGTATGCGACTACGTCACCTACGACAAGATACTCGACCTGCTTAGAACCGACGAAGCGCCGCAGTTCATCTTTGACGTCACGATGCAAAATCACGGCGGCTACGACTATGGCACCGTTCCCGCCGAAGAGCTGACAAACTATTGGGTCGAGGGAGCCAGCGAAGGCGCCAACAGCGCGCTCAACACCTATCTCACCTGCATCAACGCATCCGACCGGGACCTCGAGTACTTTATCAACGAGCTCCGCAACATCGGCAGACCGGTTGTTCTTGTCTTTTTTGGCGACCATCAGCCGAGCGCCGCAACGACTCTCAACGACGAGCTGTACCCTCAGGAAGATACGGCAAGTCACGCTTTCCGTATCTATCAGTCGACATATCTCGTCTGGGCTAACTATGAGATCGCCGGCAATACCGAGCTCAACGTCTACGACACCGTCGGGGCAAACGAGATTGCAGCCATTACCCTTAATAAGATCGGCGCCCCGCTCACCAATTACCAAAAGGCCCTGCTTGCGACAAGGTCAGATGTGCCCACCATCAATGTCGCCGGCTATCTCGGTGCCGACGGGCTGCGCTACGACTTGGAATCGAAAGACAGCCCCTACGCCTCGATGATCGACAAGCTGCAGCGCATGCAATACCTCGAGTTCGCCAGCAAAGTTCAGTAAGCCCGCCCATTCGCTTGGGCCCATCGTATTGCAAGCACGCTCGGCCCAAACGCATCGCAAATGACTCCCGCTCGCAAACGAGGGTACAATGACGCTCGTGTCACATCGCGGGGCCCCGGCCCCAGCATATACAAAGGAGTCATACATGGGTTGCGAACACGCACAGGCCGCCGGCGGACAAACGTCGCCGTCGCAATTTGAGGAGAACACGCTGTCCGAGGTCAAGCGCGTCATCGCCGTGCTTTCCGGCAAGGGCGGTGTCGGCAAGTCATTTGTCACCGGTGCCATCGCCACCGAGCTTGCCCGTCACGGCCACAAGGTCGGCGTCCTCGATGCCGACATCACCGGTCCCTCTATCCCCAAGATGTTCGGTATGAGTGGACGCCACGTCCATGCCCTTGGCAACCTTATGCTGCCCGAAATCTCCGAGCACGGCGTCAAGGTCATGAGCTCCAACCTGCTGCTCCAAAACGAGACCGACCCCGTCCTTTGGCGCGGTCCGGTCATCGCAGGCGCCATTAGGCAGTTCTGGAGCGAGACCTCGTGGGGCCCCATCGACTACCTGCTGGTCGACATGCCTCCGGGAACAGGCGACGTCGCGCTCACCGTCTTCCAGTCGCTGCCCGTCGACGGCATCGTCATCGTCACGAGCCCGCAGGATCTGGTCTCGATGATCGTCGCCAAGGCGGTCAACATGGCCGAGAAGATGAACGTCCCCATTCTGGGCATTGTCGAGAACATGAGCTATATTGAGTGCCCCGACTGCGGCAAGAAGATCGAGGTCTTTGGCAAGAGCAAGCTCCCCGAGGTCGCAGAGCGCTATAACCTCGACATCTTGGGGCAGCTTCCCATTAACCCGGCACTCGCCGAGGCCTGCGATAAGGGCGAGGTCGAGACCGCGCTGCCCGATGGCATGTTGCCCAAGGCAGTCTCTGCCGTCGAGGCTATTACCCCGCACGAGACCGACGAGGCCTAAGTGAACGCGAGCGCCTTCTATGACGTCCTGGTAATCGGCGGCGGGGCTTCAGGCCTCGCCGCCGCCATTACGGCCGCACGCGTTGGCAAAAGCGTCTGCATCGTTGAGCGCGATGTCGCCTGCGGCCTTAAGCTCCTTGCGACCGGTAACGGCCGCTGCAACCTCTCCAACGAATCGATCGATCCTCAGCGGTATAACCACCCAGCATTCGTCACATCCGTCATGGGCCCCCAGCCCGAACAAGAGCTTATGGGTTTCTTCTCCTCGCTGGGTATCATGACAACCTCCGAGGAAGGCCGGCTGTACCCGCGCTCCCTTCGCGCCGAATCGGTGCGCGACGCGCTTCTCAACGTTTGCGACCGCCTAGGTATCACCTTAATCTGCGGAGCCTACGTTGCCTCGGCGCACAAAGCTTCCGAAGGCTGGGCACTCCAAATAGACCGTCCAGCGCGGGCGCTCAAGGCAAAAAAGCACGACGACCGAAAATCGGAGCTCCGCTCGCTTCGGAAAGCGCTCGCTGATGTCCCTCGCAAGAACGAGACCCTGCAGGCACATACCGTAATTATCGCCACGGGCGGCAGCCCCACCGGTATCGCCGATACGTTTCGCCTCCCCCTCACTTCGCTGCGCCCCATCCTCTGCCCCGTTTCGGCAACGGTCGTTGGCGATCGGGCGGCACTCAAGACGTTGGATGGCCTGCGCGTCCGCGCCCGCTTGACGCTCGCCCGTAACCATAGTGAGCTCTGGCACGAAGACGGTGAAGTGCTGTTTCGAACCTTCGGCATCTCGGGCGTCGCTGTCTTCAACCTCTCCCGTCGTATCCAGCGCGGCGATACGATCCTGCTCGACGTTTTCCCCGACCTCTCCAAAGACGAATTGCTCGATACGCTCAACCGGCGCGTTGAGCTGCTCGATAGCTTTTCGCCCCGCAATCCCCGTTGGCTCGACGGCATGCTCGCCCCGCAACTCTCCCGCGTCGTCTGCACAGCGTTCGAGCAGTGCCATCCAGGCTCCAATGATGTCATCCACCTGGTCTCGATCCTCAAGCACTTTAAGTTGCTCGTCGAGGGAACAGCCGAGGAACGCTCTGCGCAGGTCACGCGTGGTGGCGTATCTGTCGAGAGCATCTCAACACCCAGTTTACGCGCGCGCAGCGTTGTCGACGCCCCGCTTTACGTCTGCGGCGAAGCGCTCGACATCGACGCCGATTGTGGAGGCTTTAACCTTGCGTGGGCCTGGCTCTCGGGCATTCGCGCTGCAAGCAGCCTGTAGCCACGCAGTCTATAATCAAAAACGCATTCGGGCCGTCTGGGATACCGGACGGCCTCTTTCTTGCCTCTAAGGAGACCTCGATGATCGAAATCACCCAAGTCAACGCGTCGCTCGATGAAGCCGGCGATGAAAATGCCTGCCTCATTGTTGGCAAGCGAGTCGCCAAGCGCGTCCTACGTTGCAAGGACTCAGAGATCAAGTCCATCGAGCTCCACCGCAAGTCAATCGACGCTCGCAAAAAACGAGACGTCCATTATATCCTGAGATTTCGTGTTGAGCTGACTAGTCCCCACCTCGAGCGAGAAGCGGTCGGCAACGTTGCCGAGCGCGACCGCTCGCGCGTACGCGTGATAGAAGACGATGGGCCTTCATTCCCCTCCCCCGTTTCCGGCGCACCCAAAGAACGCCCCGTCGTTGTCGGCGCCGGATGTGCCGGCCTTTTCGCTGCGCTTACGCTCGCCGAAGCAGGTCTTAAGCCCTTGCTCATCGAGCGCGGCGACCCGGCATTTCGCCGCTCGCAGGCGATCGACCTCTTTCTAAAGGAGCGCATCCTCGACCCCGAGAGCAATATCCAGTTTGGCCTGGGCGGCGCGGGAA
Organism: Collinsella sp. TF09-1AT; assembly: GCF_003436895.1. Taxonomy (NCBI): domain Bacteria; kingdom Bacillati; phylum Actinomycetota; class Coriobacteriia; order Coriobacteriales; family Coriobacteriaceae; genus Collinsella; species Collinsella sp. TF09-1AT. Next base: position 159,284 of record NZ_QSRC01000006.1, read on the forward strand.
CCTTCTCGGACGGCAAGCTCAATACGGGAACCAAAAATCCCGCCCATCGCCTTATCCTCGAAACCTTCGTCGAGGCGGGTGCACCCCGCGATATTCTGTGGGATGCCAAGCCGCACATTGGCTCCGACATCCTTCCCAAGGTTGTCACCGCTATATCCCAGCGCATCGAGCAGCTCGGAGGTGTCGTCTGTTATCGAACGAGGCTCGTCAACATTCGCATCGACGTGTCTGGCGCCATCACCGGTATTGATGTCCAATCGTCCCAAGACGCCGCTTGCGAGCCAATCGAGACAAAGCACCTCATCCTCGCCTGCGGGCATTCTGCTCGCGATATTTTTGAGCTCCTTAAGGACCACAACGTGACCCTCGCACAAAAGACCTTTGCCATGGGCGTTCGCATCGAGCATCCGCAGCGCGACATCGACCGAGCCCAATATGGAGCCTCGGCGGGACATCCAGCGCTCGGGGCGGCCCCTTACAAACTTGTTGCCCATCTTCCCAACGGCCGCAGCGTGTTCTCGTTTTGCATGTGCCCCGGCGGACAGGTTGTTGCCGCCTCTTCAGAACCGTGCCATCTGTGCGTCAACGGGGCCAGTCTCAATGCCCGCGACGGACGCAACGCAAATGCCGCTCTGCTCGTTAACGTCACGCCTGAGGACCTTCCCAACGATGGCCCGCTCGCCGGCATCGAGCTCCAGCGTGCCTGCGAGGCGGCTGCCTATCGCCTGGGCGGTTCCAACTGGAACGCACCGGCACAGCTCGTCGGAGATTTCCTCGCAGGACGCGCCAGCACGGCACCCGGAAAGGTAAAACCAACCTATCCACTTGGCGTGACCTGGACGGCGATCGACGATGCCCTCCCGCAGCATATCGTCGAGTCGCTCCGCCTGGGACTTCCCCTACTCGGAAAAAAGCTACGAGGCTACGACCGCCCCGATGCCGTTCTTACCGGTGTGGAGACTCGTTCGAGCTCACCGGTCACTGTCACCCGAGACCGAGCGTGCCATGCCGTGTCGACCCCGGGCCTCTACCCTTGTGGTGAAGGAGCTGGATATGCCGGCGGCATCATGAGCGCGGCCACCGACGGCATCCGTTGTGCCGAAGCCCTAATCGCTGACCTCTAGCGCACGAATTCCAGCGCGCAAAGGATACAGGCCCCGAGCTCCACAGGGAACTCGGGGCCTGTTCGCTATTTCTTAAACCGTGCACCCTGGCGTTTTCTGCCCGATGCGAACGTGGAACCCTTGCGGGCCTGCGATCGTAAGCGCTCGATCGTCTCGTCCTCAGACGCACCCTCGAGCATCGCCCGAATCTGAACGACGGCATCGCGCAGGCGCGCCGCCTCCTCAAAGTCCATGGCGGCGGAGGCGTTACGCATGTCTTCCTCCATGGTCTCGACGATCCGCACGAGCTCGTCGTGCGGTAGCCCTTCCAGCTGCTCGGCAAGCGTCTGCTCGGGTGCCGACGTCTCCGGCGCGGCGTCCTCGCCGTTTTCGTCGGGTGTATAGAACGCACCGTGACCCAGTGAATCGCCTCTCGAGCGTCCCTTCGAGCCCACAGTCTTTTCGGCCTCGGCAATAAAGCTCGAAATGTCGTTAATGGCCTTGCGGACCGTCTTGGGCACAATGCCATGGTCTTCGTTATATGCCATCTGAATCTCGCGACGGCGCTGCGTCTCCTCGATGGCTTCTTTCATCGAATCGGTCACAACGTCTGCATACATGATGACCTCGCCGTCGGCGTTACGGGCCGCGCGGCCAATCGTCTGAATCAACGAACGGCGGTTGCGCAAGAAGCCTTCCTTATCGGCGTCGAGAATTGCCACCAGCGAGACCTCGGGAAGGTCTAGACCCTCGCGGAGCAGGTTGATGCCAACGAGAACATCGATCTTGCCCTCGCGCAGCGTTCGCAGGATCTCGACACGGTCCATCGTCGCCGTATCGGAGTGCATGTAATTGACCTTAATGCCCGCATCAAGCAGGTGGTCGGTCAGGTCCTCGGCCATGCGCTTGGTCAACGTGGTCACCAGCACACGCTCCTTGCGGGCAACGCGCTCGCGAATCTCGTCCTCAAGATCGTCAATCTGGCCTCGGACCGGACGAACGTCGATCTTGGGATCGAGCAGACCGGTCGGACGAATGATCTGCTCAACGTCATTTTGGCTCACTCGCAGCTCATAGTCACCCGGCGTGGCCGAAACATAGATAAACTGGGGGATCCTTGCCTCAAACTCATCGAAACGAAGCGGGCGGTTATCGAGCGCCGAGGGCAGGCGAAAACCATGCTCCACCAGCGTCACCTTACGCGAGCGGTCACCTTCGTGCATGCCGCGAATCTGCGGCACCGTCACATGGCTCTCATCGATGATGCAGAGCATGTCCTTAGGAAAGTAATCGATCAGGGTAAACGGCGGCTCACCCGGCTTGCGACCGTCCAGATGACGTGAGTAGTTCTCGATGCCGTTGCAAAAGCCCATCGTCTCGAGCATCTCAAGATCATAATCGGTGCGCTGCTGCAGACGCTGCGCCTCGAGCAACTTGTCGGTCGCCTTGAGCTCCGCCACGCGCTTCTCGCACTCTTCGCTGATCGATTTCAGAGCCGCCTTGACCTTCGGCTTCTCGGTCACGTAGTGCGATGCCGGCCATACGGGGATGGCCTCGTACTCACGAAGCATCTCACCGGTGACCTCATCGATCTCGGCAATCAGCTCGACCTCGTCGCCAAAGAACTCAAACCGCAACGGATGCTCGGCATAAGGCGGATACACGTCGACAACATCGCCGCGCACGCGGAACGTGCCGCGTGCCAGGTCATAGTCATTGCGATCATATTGAATGTCGATAAGTGCATGGATAAAGTCATCGCGCTCGAGAGGCACCTTTTTGTCGACGTTCGGGGCTAGGCCCGCATAGTCCTCAGGAGAGCCAATGCCATAGATACACGAGACCGATGCGACGACAATCACATCTCGTCGAGAGAGCAGCGATGCGGTCGCCTGATGTCGCAGCATCTCGACCTCTTCGTTAATCGAGGAGTCTTTCTCGATATATGTATCGCTTTGCGGCACATACGCCTCGGGCTGATAGTAGTCGTAGTACGAGACGAAGTAGACCACAGCGTTGTTGGGAAAGAACTCTTTGAGCTCGCTCGCAAGCTGAGCGGCGAGCGTTTTATTCGGAGCCATGACCAGCGTCGGCTTTCCCAAGGCCTCAATAGTCTTTGCCATCGTGAAGGTCTTGCCCGAACCAGTCACGCCCAGCAAAACCTGATAGCGGTCTCCGTCCCTCACACCCTGCACAAGCGACTCAATGGCTTTAGGCTGAGAGCCTGCAGGGTCATAGGGAGACACGACCTTAAACGGCACGTCAGAGCCTTCAACGCCAAAGCGCTTAAGTTCACCACCAACGCGTTCTACTTCAAATTCCGCCATGGATACTCCTAACTCATATATCTGCAGTATACGCAGGCGGCAGGCATAGTCCTATACGAACCGATCGGGATATAGGGTCTTATAGCGAACCCAGGCATTATTGACACGAATCAGATACGCCTGCGTCTCGGGAAAGGTAATTGCATTATGAAGCGACGTACTCTGCTGCGCCCATCCGTCGACATTGCCCATGCCGGCGTTATAGGCGGCAATGGCACTGTCAGTCGACCCGTTAAAATACGCTAGAAGATACGAAAGATATGCACAGCCAAACTCGATATTCGTTGCCGGATCGTTAAGGTTGTCGACCGAATACTCGCCACCGTCGACAAGGCCCTTGGCGATCATATCCTGGGCAGTCTCGGGCATCAGCTGCATCAATCCCTGAGCACCTTGATTCGACTCGGCCTCGGGATCCCAATTCGATTCAGACTTAATGACAGCGCACACCAAATACGGATCCAAACTATGCGAAATGCTGGATTGCTTAACATACGCCTCGTAGTCAATCGGATACAGCGGTTTAAAGAAGGCAGCAGGAGCATACGAGTAAACGAATGAGATAAGGCCAAAGACAAAAACGGCAGCCAGCGGTATAAGGCGATACCAAGTAAGGAAACGTGTCTTAGGCATCGGCCTCCTCCTTATCCACAACATCCCCGAACCCATGGCGCACAAGCCATGCATCCAGTTGTTCAAAGAGCGAGTTATCGCCTGCCGCATTATCAATAATCGTTGTGGCAAGATCGCACAGCGCAGACTCATCGGGCTGGCAAGCAGAACGGGCATCGAAATCAGATGGCACCATGCCACGTTGAATAGCACGCTCGCGACGAACTGACAAAGGAGCGCTGATGACCAGAATTTCATCAGCCAAGCCAAATGCATCCTCAAAACCAGTCGGAGCAGAAACCTCGACTACCGCAAAGGGATAACGGGGAGACGAAACCGTACAACAAACCGGATCGAGAATCCTAAGCGAAAGCTGTTTAATGAGAACGGGATGCACGATACCATTGAGCCTTGCGACCGAATCAGGAGAAGCGAAAGCTCGAGAAGCGAGGATGCTGCGGCGAATGGCGCCTTCCTCATCCAAAATGTCCCAACCGAATTCATCCGCGAGAGCATTGACGATATCAGAGCCCGGCACATACAGCGATTTTGCAAGCTCATCCAGATCGATAAGCATAGCGCCACGAGATTCGAAATAGCGGCAGGCAGTCGACTTACCCGAAGCAATATTGCCCAAGACAAATACGGTAAACATCAAGCCCTCCCTAACGCCAATGCGAGTAATTATCGCTCAAATACACTAGAAGGGCTCAAAATACAGCCAAACAGTAAGAGCGCATAAGAGGGAGCTAGGTCCCAAAGCACAACGTGTCTATAACGCAAAAAAAGGGGGAGGCCGCGAGGCCTCCCCCTTCTTCAGTTCAAGCGTACGGCTCGGTGCCGTCCACCGGTCAGCGGC
>NZ_QSRC01000007.1:0-103216 GCF_003436895.1 Collinsella sp. TF09-1AT
GATGAATGTGGGAGGTGTTCGGATAAAGTTGATAATCAAGGAGCCTCGGGATGGGCTCGCGATTCGAGTCCCCACCTTAGCATTTGAACCATTTGGCACTATAATCACCATAGGCATGCGCATAACGTTGCGCTTAATCAAGAGGAGAAAACCTATGGGTCTGTTTGACATGTTCAAGAAGAAGGCTGAGCCCGCGGCTGCCGCTGCTCCGGCCTCCATCTCTGCTTCTGCCGGCGCCGACGTGCTGTGCTCGCCCGTCAAGGGCAAGGTCATCAAGATGGCCGACGTGCCCGATCCCGTCTTTGGTGGCGAGGTTCTGGGCAAGGGCTGCGCCGTGTGGCCCGAGGACGATCTGGTCTATGCCCCCTGCGACGGTAAGGTGACCGTCACCATGGGTCACGCCGTGGGTCTGCAGTCCGATAATGGCATCGAGGTCCTGGTGCACGTTGGCGTCGATACCGTCAACATGAACGGCGACGGCTTCGAGGGCTTCGTCAAGGCCGATGACGTCGTGAAGGCTGGCCAGCCCATGCTCAAGATCGACCGCGCCAAGATCGCCGCTGCCGGCTACAAGGACTGCGTCGTCGTGGCTGTGTCCAACACCGCCGAGTTCGCCGACGTCGAGCTCGCCGTCGAGGCTGACTCCGCTGTCGCCGCCGGTGATGCCATCGTCAAGGTCGTCCGCAAGTAAGCTGCGGCAACATAAGGATGTACAAGGGTGGTCGGGTGATCCGGCCGCCCTTATTTATTACAATGCGGCGGAACGTTTTATTGCGCGTTGGGCGGACCGGTAAACCGTTCGGACGTTAAATCGAGCCGACTGCGCTTTTGCTTTGCCGGGGGTGTTCGTTAGCGGCTAGTATGGCCTTATTGTTACGACGTGCACCGTGTTGGGAAGCGCGGTGCCGCTTGTTGGGAGGAATGTCATGAAGAAGAAGCTGCTGCTTGCGCCCCTGATGGCTGTTCTGGTCGCGTGCGTGGTTGTGCTTTCCGGCTGCGGAGGTCCTTCGGTTGAGGAGCTCATTACCGAGGATCTTACGACGCAGTTTGACGAGGTCAAGAACGGTGGCGACGACTTCCTCGCCGGCCTGGAAGAGGCTTCGGGCGACGAGTTCGAGCAGCTGGGCATCGATCCCAAGGAGTATGCCAAGAGCTATCTCGAGGGCTTTGACTACAAGATCGGCGACGTGACGGTCGACGAGGACAAGGGTACCGCGACTGCCGAGGTCACCATTACCTGCAAGTCCATGAATCAGATCGTCGAGGACTTTTCCACCCAGTATCAGGAGAAGGTCGCCGCGCTTGATACGGTTCCTTCCGATGACGAGCTGTACAAGATGGCCGGTCAGGTTATGGTCGATGTGACCAAGGCCACCGAGCCCAAGGACACCAAGGTCACCTTTAAGTATTCCGCCAACGAGGATAACGAGTGGTCTGCCGACGATTCCGCAACCACCGAGATGATGAATGCAATGATGAACTAGTTCGTTGCGGCGTTTTACCAAACGCCGCAACTGCTCGACGCTGCAAGCCCGCCAGGGCGGCAATCTGCCTTTCAACTTCGGCGGCATGACCAGAAGGTCAATGCCGCCTCGTTTCAAGGCACCTTGCTCGCTCTGGCGGGCTTTCGCTGTCCACGCCAAAACAACGGCGTTGCCATCGCTGTCGAAGGTGGCAGTTGGGGACATTCCTTTTCTGCCGGCAGTTGGGGACACTCCTTGTGCCGGCGTTGCATCGAGTGGTCGGGAAAATGCGACCCGGTTTTTGGCCGAATAGTGGGGCGCGCTTTCCGCGTGGCAGAGTCGCTACGGCCGCGTTAGGTGGCGACTTCGTTACTCGCCCAGGATCAGCGCCGTGAGCTCGTCTTGGGTGTCCACCACGTAGTCGGCGCCGGCGGCTTCCAGCTCTGCGCGGCCGCGGAAGCCCCAGCTGACACCCGCGCTCTTAAGGCCGGCGTTGTGGCCGGTCAGAACATCGACATTCGAATCGCCCACATAGAGCGTGGTTGCCGGATCGGCGCCCAGCTCTTCCATCACATGCAGTGTGACGGGTGCTTCGGGCTTGGGCGGAAACGAATCAACACGGCCCTGCACCAGCGCAAAGCGCTCGGAACCAAAATACTTCTCGATGAGCGGTGCCGCCGAGACGTGGTCCTTGTTAGTGAGCACGGCGAGCGTGACGCCCGCGGTGCGCAGGCGGTCGAGCATTTCGATCGTACCGGCATAGGGCGCGGTGTGGTCCTCCTTGTGCTCGCCGTAATAGGCCCTAAACTCGGCAAGCGTCTGCTCAAACATACGCCCGTCGCCCGCATACTCGGCGGGCATAAAGCGCTCAACCAGCTTGAGCATGCCGTTTCCCACCTTATAGCGGTATTCGTCAACGGCAAACGTGGGCCAGCCGTGCATCTCACAGGTATGGTTACCGGCGGCTGCCAGGTCCTCGAGCGTGTTGAGGATGGTGCCGTCCAGATCAAAGATCACATGGGTAAAAGCTGCTGCCATGGGTGCTCCTGCCGCTTGAGTTGTAAAACGCACCCCATGATACTGGGCATGCGTGCCGGGCATGTTTGGAATCTGAATATCTTTAATAGCCCTGAGCCTTTGTCGTTAGCAAATCCTCGGCAGCTGCTCTCCTACGAGCATGTCGAGGATACGGGTCGAGCCCCAGCCGGTGCGTACGCGCACGGCGGGACGGGCGGCCTCGGCAAGCGGCAGCACGCGACCGATGATGGCGGCGTTCTCGCCGTAGCGGGCAGCACGCATGGCGGCCAGCGCGGCATCGGCTTGCTCGGCCGGCACAACGGCAACCATCTTGCCCTCGTTTGCCACTTGCAGCACATCGTAGCCGAGCATCTCGCAGGCTGCCTGCACGTCGGGACGCACGGGCACGGCATCCTCGTCGACCTCCATGGCAGCACTGCTGGCCTGGGCAAACTCGTTGAGCGTGGATGCCAGGCCGCCGCGCGTGGGGTCGCGGAAGCAGCGCGTGTCGGGTGCTGCGGCCAGTACGTCGGCGATCAGGCGATTGAGCGGCGCGGCGTCGCTTTCGATCGTGCTCGAAAACGCCAAGCCCTCGCGCTGGCTCATGATGGCGATGCCGTGGTCGCCCAGCGTACCCGATACCAGGATGACATCGCCGGGCTGGCAGTTTGCGCCGCTGAGCGCCACGCCCGCGGGCACCTCGCCCACGCCGGCGGTATTGATGTAGACGCCGTCGGCCCCGCCGCGCTCGACCACCTTGGTGTCGCCCGTGATTATGGACACGCCCGCCTCGCGTGCCGTCTCGGCCATCGTCTGCACAATCTGGCGGAGCCTATCCATGGGATAGCCCTCTTCGAGGATAAAGCCGCACGATAGGTAGCGCACGTTGGCGCCCGAGGTCGCGACGTCGTTGACGGTTCCGCACACGGCGAGGCGGCCGATGTTGCCACCGGGGAAGAACTGCGGCGAGACTACAAAGCTGTCGGTCGACATGGCGATGCGCCCGCTCGCGGGCAGCGCGGCGACGCCGGCGTCGTTGCCTTCGAGCAGCTCGGGCGACCCAAAGGCATCCAGAAAGACCTCATCGATGATGCGCTTCATCATCTGACCGCCAGAGCCGTGGCCCAACAGGACGGTGCTATCGGTAACGCTATGGGACATATCGAAAACTCCAATCGTGGGAGGTGTCAGTGCGCGGGGGGGCGTTCGGGCTAGACTCGGTAACGGTAGTATGCCGCGCAGCTGCCCTCGGAACTCACCATGCAGGGGCCGACGGGATGCTCGGGTGTACAAGCGTGGCCGAACAGAGGGCAGTCGCACGGCGTAATGGCTCCGCGCAGCACGTCGCCGCAGCGGCATCCGCGTGGCTCGACCGTCGGCTCGATGGACACGTCAAAGCGCATGCTGGCATCGAAGTGCGAAAACTCGGGACGAATGGCGAGTCCCGAAGCCGCAATCGACCCCAATCCGCGCCATGTGGTATCGCAGGGCTCAAATACCTGCTCGACCAGCTGGCGCGCCACGGGGTTGCCGTCGGCATTGACGCCACGGCGGTAGGCGTTGTCTATCGCGGGCCTGTCCTCGACAATCATCTGGACCAGCATGTAGATGCCCTGCAGGATATCGACCGGCTCAAATCCCGTGACCACGCCCGGGGTATTGAACTCGTCGACCAAAAAGCCGAAGGGCGCCAGGCCTGTGATGGTAGCGACGTGACCAGGCAGGATAAAGCCGTCGATGGTCGTCTCGGGGTCGTTGGAGATCGCACGCAGAGCCGGCGGCGTGGTCTTGTGAGCACAGTAGACCGAGAAGTTCTGGAGCCCGCGCGCGTCAGCCTCCAGGATAGCGGCGGCAATGGTGGGCGTTGTGGTCTCAAAGCCGACACCCATAAAGATGACCGGGCGTTCGGGATTTTGCTCGGCAATGTCGAGTGCGTCGAGCGGGGAGTACACAATGCGAATATCGCGCCCCGACGCCTTTTGCGCGGCGAGCGAGGTAGACGACCCGGGCACGCGCATCATGTCGCCAAAGGAGGTGATGATGGCGCCGTCCATCTTGGCGAGCGCGATTGCATGGTCGATATTGCGGTTGGCGGTAACGCAGACGGGGCAACCCGGACCGCTCAGAAGTTTGAGCCCGGCAGGCATAATGGAGCGAAAGCCATAGCGCCCGATGCTCACGGTATGCGTGCCGCAGACTTCCATAAGGTTGATGGCGCGGTCGCCGACAAGCTCATGAATGCGCTCGATGAGCTCGCGAGCCAGCTTGGGGTCGCGAAATGCCGAAAAGTCGATACCGGAGCGAACCGGCTGCGCCGCCGTCACTAGTATGCCTCGGCCGGGTTGGTGGCGAGCTGGTCCTCTTCGGCCAGCTCGGTCATGGTATTGACGAGCTCGAGTGTCTCTTGGGCTTCCTGCTCATCGACAATCTGAATGCCAAAGCCGGCGTGTACGAGAATATAGTCGCCCACCCGTGCCGTCGGCACGAGGCGCAGCGAAACGGGGCGCTCGATGCCCATCATGTCGACGGTGGCCTTGAGGTCGTCGTCGCGTTTGACTACTTTACCGGGAACGGCAAGGCACATAATGTTCCCCTTTTATACGTTTTGCGCTGGATAGGCGCTTAATACCCATCAGATGATGGTAGCGCTCGCGGGAGTCACGAGCAAACGCGTTACACCTGTGAGACGGCGGCGCGCAGGCTGGCAAAACAGCCTATCGCAACGCCGTCTGCGCGAGGCGAGCGCGAGCGATGGCGGCCTGACCGTAGGCGATGCAGCCGTCGTTGACGGGTACAGCGTGGGGGACCAAAACGGCAAGACCGACGTCTTTGAGTTCGTGGGTAAGAAGCTGAAGCAAAAGTCGGTTCATGAACACGCCGCCCGAGAGCGCGACGGTATCGATGCCCTCGCGCGCGCAGATTTCGCGTGCGATTCGTGCCGAAGAGCGCGCGATGGCGATATGGAACCCGAGCGCGAGCCGGTCGGCGGATTCTCCGGTCTCGATTCTGCTCAAAAGTGCCTCAAAAAGCGGCTTGGGGTCCAGAACGAAAGGGCTGTCCGAGACAGCCTGGACAGTTAGTTCAGATACGTATTTTTTAGAGCGGCTCTGGGTGGCAAAAGTCGTCTGTGAGGACTCAAAATGGGTCGATTTGGGGCCTGTGCCGGGTGCGCTTGTCGCAAATAGAGTGTCCGGAGAGCCTTTTTTGGCAAAATCTGAGGCAAAAATGCCAGATAGGGGGTTAGTAGTTAATACGTATCTGAACAAACTGTCCAGCGACGTTGAGACGGATGCCGATACGCCCGCCTGATTGCCAGCGAAACGGCTGATTTCGCCGTCAAGCGCGCGCCAGGCGGCGGATTCGAGTTCTATGGCGGGTTCGCCCTCGTAGGTTGCCTTGTCGCAGATGCCCAGAATCGCTGCCGCGGCATCAAAGAGACGCCCCATGCTGCTGGTACGCGGGCTGTTGATACCGCGCTCGATCATGGTGGCTGTCACGCTGCGCGTTTGCTCGTCGAGGCTGTCCAAAAGCCGAGCGGTGCCTGGGTGCTCGAGTAGGCAAAGTTCGCTGAGCAGGGCAAAGGCGTTGCGTCGAGCGTCGCGTACGGACGCTACGCCACCGGGTAGGGCCCAAGTGCGCAGATGCGCTGCGCGCTCAAAGTCAGCAAGGCCGGCGACAAGAAACTCGCCGCCCCAAATGGTCCCATCGGTGCCGGCGCCGGTGCCGTCAAAGGAGATGCCAAGGACACGCGCGTCGGTTGTAAGCTGGGCCGCGGCGATAGCCTCGGCCATTACGCTTGCGATATGCGCATGATGGTGCTGCACCTCGACGAGCGACAGATTGCATTTTCGTGCCTGCTCGCGCGCCCACTGGCTCGATAGATAGCTGGGGTGTAAATCGCAGGCCAAGGCGGCGGGCGCCAAGTCAAAGAGATCTTCCAGGCGCGTGCGCGCGGCGTTCCAGGCATCGAAGGTCTTGCCGTTTTCGACATCGCCGATATGCTGCGATACAAAACAGGTAGCCTCGCCGTTCGTCCCTTCACGCGTGAGCGCAATCGTGGTCTTTTGCTGCGGGCCGCAGGCGAGGACGCAGGGTGCAGTGCCGTCACATGCCGGCAGCGGTAACGGCTGCGGAGCGTATCCGCGGGCACGGCGCACGGGCATAATGGCGCCGTCGACCACGCGCACCACGGAGTCGTCGTAGCGCGAGAGGATCGCGCGGTCGTTGCCGAGCAACGCGTCGGCGATGCCGGCGGCAACGAGGTGTTCCCAGGCAAGATCGTCGTCGGTCTCGATGGGCTCTTCGCTCAGGTTTCCGCTGGTCATGACAAGTGCGCGCATGCCGCGCGACGCGGTTGCGGCGAGCAGCAAATGCTGAAGCGGGGTGTAGGGGAGCATAACGCCAAGCTCGGGCAAGTCGTGCGCGACAGATGACGCGAGCTCGATGGCGTCGGGCGAGCCATGGGAGTCGTTGCCGGCTGCACGGCGGTGCAACAGCACAATGGGACGAACACTGCCAGCCAGCAGGTCGCGCTCAACACTATCGATATGACACAGACACTCGGCGTCGGCAAGACCGCGCACCATAACGGCAAGTGGTTTGTTGCTGCGGCGTTTGCGACGGCGCAGTTCGCGCACCGCTTGTTCGTTGGCAGCGTCGCATGCCAAGTGGAATCCGCCCAGGCCCTTGATGGCGACGATGCCGCCGCCGGCCAGCAGCTCGGTGCAGCGGTCGATGATCGCATCGCTGGCCTCGCGCGTGGAGCCGATAGCCGGCGTTGCGTCGACGGCCGCTGGCACCACGCCGCGATCCGCCTCACGCCACGTAATGTGCGGTCCGCACTCAAAGCAGGCATCGGGCTGCGCATGAAAGCGCCGGTCGAGCGGGTCAGCATACTCTGCGGCGCAGGTGGGGCACATAGGAAAGTGATCCATCGACGTTGCCGCTCGGTCATAGGGCAGCGAGCGGATGATGGTAAAGCGCGGCCCGCAGTTGGTGCAGTTGATAAAGGGGTAGTGATAGCGCCGATCGGCGGGGTCGAACAGCTCACGCAGGCAATCGTCACAGGTGGCGATATCGGGCGAAATGAGCGTGGTGTGAGCGGTTTGATCTTGCGATGCCACAATGCGAAAGCCCTGCTCATCGGCAGCGCCCCAGTCGCCAGGCTCCAAATCCGCAATATAGACATGCTCAACGCGAGCCGCCGCAGGCGCATGCTCAGAAAGCGCGGCAACAAAAGCATCGAGCGCATCGACCGGAGCGTGCGCCTCGATATGCACGCCGTCGCCTGCATTGAGCACCCATCCGCAAATGCCATGCGCCATGGCCTCGCGATACACAAACGGCCGCATGCCAACGCCCTGCACAATGCCCGTCACATGAATATGCACATGCCGCATGCGACCTTCCCTCATCAAAACCTACCAAAAAGGGACAGGTTTATTTTGGTAGGTAAAACTTCTAAATCTGCCAAAACAAACCTGTCACTTTTTGGTAGGTGCGCTACAGCCCCAGGCTCTGCCTGGTTGCGGCACACGTGAGCTCGCCGTGCTTAACGCCGCGCAGGCCCAGCAGACGGTCGGCCAGCTCGTAGACGCGCTCGCCGCGACCCTTAAGCGCCAGAATCTCCAAGCAGTTGTGGTGATCCAGATGCACGTGCATGGTCGATACGATCTCGTCGGTGTAGTCGTGCTGCACCTCGTCCAGACGGCGCGTCAGATCGCCGGTGTGATGGTCGTAGATCATGGTGAGCGACCCGATAACATGCTCATTGGGCGTGCGCATCTGCTCCTTGGCGATCGATGCGCGAATCAGGTCGCGCACCGCCTCGGAGCGGTTGGCCACGTCGCCGCGGCGTGCGATTTGCTCGTCAAAACGGCGCAGCAGGTCGTCGGGTGCGGTAACCGAAAAACGGACCAGCTCGGAGCCGGAGCCACTACAGTGGCAGCCCGCGTCACCGTCCGCCCCGTGCGGATGCTCGTGCTCGTACCCGCAGCCGTGCTCGTGTTCGGCCACCTTACACCAGCTTCACGGAGCCGACGGAGTTGTGGTCGGCCTCGATGGCCTCTTCGTAGCCCTCGAGTGCGTCGTGCGCCTCGTGCAGCGCGGTCATGGCGGCCTCGAGCTTGGCGCCGATGCGCTCCATGTTAAAATTCTCGGTCGCATGCAGCAGCTGATGGCTCCACTCGTGAGCGAGCTCGATGGTGTCGTCGACCTGCTTGACGCTCATGGCAAGCTGGCTCATGTTCATTCCAACATCATGCATGGGAAATCTCCTTTTGTATGGGGCAGTTCAGTGGTTCAGATTTTACTACGCCCGCTCTGCGCGCAGCTGCATAAGAAAACGGGTGCGAGTCTGTGCGGCCCGCACCCGTTCACTGGGGGCTGTTTGTGACTACCATACTATCCGTGGTCGCGGGCGCAGCACCCGGATCTCCGGCGAGCGGTGCAAAAGCGCTCATGGACGGCAGACAGACGGCAACATGTAACAAGCGTATTACAGGTGCTTCTCCAGCAGCGCCTGCAGCCTCGCCTTGGGCAGCGCGCCGACCGAGCGGTCAATCTCCTCGCCGTTCTTAAACACAATCAGCGTGGGGATGCTCATGACGCCATACTTCATGGCCAGGTCCTGGTTGTCGTCGACGTTGCATTTGGCAACGGCAAGCTTACCCGCCAGCTCGTCGGCAACCTCGTCAACGATGGGCGAGAGTGAGCGGCAGGGACCGCACCACGGTGCCCAAAAATCGACCAGCACGGGCAGGCTGTCGTTAACGACGGAATCGAAATTCTCGGGGGTAATCTGCTTAATGTCAGCCATGGTGACCTCCATAATGTGATGCGGCTCAGCCGCGTAAAACTCAGTACGACCGTGCTTATACCCAGCCGCCCGCAAAGCAACCACTCGCAGGCGGCTCTTTTATATAATGGTTGGCACGCAAACGATTGGAGAGCGCATGTCCACGTCACAAAGCCAGAAAAAAGAAGCCATCGCCCAGGCGGCTGAGCAGGAGCTCACATCGCTTGCGATCCGTGGCGTGCGTATCGCGGGCAACGCGTGCTCGCCGATCGTACTGGTCAAAGGCGATTTGGACGAGGCCGAACGTTTGGGTGGCGAGCTTGCCGCCGGCCCGGATGGCGCGGCGTTGCGCAAGGCGCTTGGGGCCATCGGCTACGCGCCCGAGGATTTTTGCGTGCTGGCAAGCGTCGCCGGCGCGGGTGACGGAGCGGTCGCGGTGGGCGAGACTCTGCCGTGCGAGCTGTTCCGCGAGGCGCTTGAGGCCTTGGACCCCGAGGCGGTGCTACTGCTCGACAACAACGCGGCTGATGCCATGCGCGAGACCTACGCCGATATGCTCGTGGCGATCGATGACTTCGATACCGCCATGCTCAAGCCCGGCCTGGTCGCCCATGTGCAGGGCCGCCGCGTGCTCGCGCTCGACGGCTTTGAGGCGGCACTCACCGACAAGGCCGCTAAGCAGCGCATGTGGGCCTACATCAAGCAGCTGACTCCGGCGGCCGCGCCGCTGTAACGGTCTAGTTGGCCCATAGTCCCGATTACGGGCGACACGGGTACGTCCATCATTGAATTATTATTTCAACTTTACACCTAGGTTTACAGCTGTCTTGTCAGCTGTAAACCTAGGTGTCATACTAAAGCCCCAAGATTCGCCAAAAGAGAGGGGCCTTGATGGCACAGAGCGCGAACATGGATGCATCGGAGCTTGCACGCGATATCGCGGCAGGCCTAGCATCGGCAACGACGGCAACGGAGCGTGCGGCACTGGTGCCCGCAGAGCTCGTCGAGGCCATTCGGCAACTAAAAACCCAGCGTGATGCGGTGATTCTGGCGCACTACTATGTGGCGCCCGAGGTGCAGGCCGTAGCCGATTACGTCGGCGACAGCTTCTACCTGGCAAAGCTCGCCAAGAGCCTGCCGCAGCAGACTATCGTGCTGTGCGGCGTGGAGTTTATGGGCGAGAGCGCCAAGCTGCTCAATCCCACCAAGACCGTGCTGTTGCCCGAGCCGGGCGCGGACTGTCCCATGGCGCACATGGTCAAGCGCGAGACGGTCGATGCGGCGCGCGCCGAGTACGGCGACGACCTGGCCGTGGTGTGCTACGTCAACTCGACGGTCGAGATCAAGAGCTGGAGCGACGTGTGCGTCACCAGCTCCAACGCCGTTAAGATCGTGTCCGAGCTGCCGCAGCAGCATATCCTGTTCATTCCCGATCAAAACCTGGGCCGCTTCGTAGCCGAGCAGGTGCCGCAAAAGCACGTCATTCTCAACAACGGCTACTGCCCGCGTCATCACATCATCACCGTCGAGCAGATCGTCGACGCGCAGGAGGCGCATCCCGACGCGCTCGTGCTGGCGCACCCCGAGTGCAAGGCCGACGTCCTGGCCGAGGCCGACTACATCGGCTCCACTGCCGGCATCATCAAATATGCCGAGGAGTCGGACGCGAGCGAGTTCATCATCGTGACGGTCCGCGGCGTGCTCTACGAGCTCGAGCGCCGCTGCCAGGGCACCGGCAAGAAGTTTTACTTCCCCGCGGTGCAGCCCACCTGCGTCAACATGGATCTCATCACGCTTGAAAAGCTCGTGCACTGCCTGGAGACGGGCGAGGGCGAGGTGCAGATTGGCGTGTCGGACGAGGCCGCCGATCAGGCCAAGCTCACGCTCGACCGCATGCTCGAGTACGCGGCGCGCTAGAACAATGCGGCATGAGGGACGGTCCCTTATGTCACATTCAAGGGAGAGGATTCCTGTGGAAACCAAGCAATACCCCGATATGGAGTGTGACGTCGTTATTGCCGGCTGTGGCGTAGCGGGCCTGTATGCGGCTCTCAACCTGCCGACGAGCATGCGCGTGATTATGCTCTCCAAGGGCGCTGTCGACGAGTGCGATTCGATGCTCGCACAGGGCGGCATCTGCGTGCTGCCCGAGGGCTCGGACTACGATGCCTTCTTTGAGGACACCATGCACGCCGGTCATTACGAGAACCGCCGCGAGAGCGTCGACATCATGATTCGCTCGAGCCGTTCGGTCATCAACGACCTGTTGGCCGTGGGCGTGGACTTTGAGCGCAAGGCCGACGGCAGCCTCGACTTTACCCGCGAGGGCGCGCACAGCCGCCCGCGCATCGCCTTCCATGCCGATATCACCGGTAAGGAGATTACGACCAAGCTGCTTCAGGCCGTTCGCAAGCTGGACAACGTGCAGATTCTGGAACACGTGGCCATGACCGACATCCTGACTGCCGATCGTGACGGCGCCACGGTGTGCACCGGCGTCATCGCCGTTCCCGTGGACGAGGACAATTCGGTTCGTCCCGCCGACGAGTTGACAAATGCCGCCGAGGGCGCGCATGCCGGCGAGCCGTTTAAGATCCATGCCAGCCATACGCTGTGGGCAACGGGCGGCATCGGCGGCGTATACGATCACTCGACCAACTATCCACAGCTCACGGGCGATGCTTGCTATATCGCTCAGGAGCATGGTATTAAGATGGAGCACCTGGACTACGTGCAGATCCACCCCACGGGGCTGTTCTCGCCGCAGCCGGGTCGCACCTTCCTGATCAGCGAGAGCTGCCGTGGCGAGGGCGCGATTTTGCTCAACGCCGCCGGCGAGCGCTTTACCGACGAGTTGCAGCCGCGCGATGTGGTCGCCGCCGCTATTCGCGAGCAGATGAAGCTCGACGGTACCGAGCACGAGTGGCTGAGCTTTGCCCCCGTCGAGCGCGACGTGGTGACCGGGCACTTTGCCAACATCCGCGCGCGTTGTCTGGAGGACGGCCGCGACATCTTGGACGAGCCCATTCCCGTTACGCCCACGCAGCACTACTTTATGGGCGGCGTGTGGGTCGATAAGGACGGCCGCACCTCGATGCCCGAGCTCTATGCCGCGGGCGAGACAGCCTGCAACGGCGTTCACGGCAAGAATCGCCTGGCTTCAAACAGCCTGCTCGAGGCGCTGGTCTGGGGCCGCCGTGCCGCCTGGTACATGCGTACCGGCGAGTCGCTGGCCGTGGAGCAGGCGGGTGACCCCGCGCTCGATGGCCGCCATCGCGCTCTGAGCGCCGACACCCTGGCAATCGATGATTTGGCCCGTGCCGCCGGCACGCAGGCCGTGGAGGAGTAGACCATGAATCCCATTACCATGAAGCTCGTCGTCGATGATCTGATTCTGCAGGCTCTGCGCGAGGACATTACGTTTGAGGACGTGAGCACGGCGAGCGTGTGCCCCACAGCGCGTCCCGCTACCGTTGAGCTTATCGCCAAGGCCGACGGCATCATCGCCGGCTTGGATGTGTTTGCTCGTACCTTTGAACTGCTGGATTCGCAGAGCTCGGTGCTGTTTGATGTTGCCGACGGTGACGAGGTGCATGCCGGCGACCATGTGGGTCAGGTGCGCGGTGACGCGCGCGTGCTGCTTTCGGGCGAGCGCGTGGCGCTTAACTACCTGCAGCGCATGAGCGGCATCGCTACCTATACGCACCAGATGGCCGCGGTGCTCGAGGGCACCAAGACCGTTCTCGTCGACACGCGCAAGACCACGCCGGGCATGCGCGTGTTTGAGAAGGCCGCGGTCGAGATCGGCGGCGGCAGCAACCACCGCTACAACCTGTCGACGGCCGTCATGCTCAAGGACAACCATATCGACGCCGCCGGTGGCGTGGCACGCGCGATCGAGATGGCTCGTGCCCACGCGTCGTTTACCATGACGGTCGAGATTGAGTGCGAGAACCTGGACATGGTGCGCGAGGCCGTGGAGGCCGGTGCCGATATCATCATGCTCGACAACATGACCCACGATGACATGGCTGCCGCCATCGAGCTTATCGCCGGCCGCGCCAAGACCGAGTGCTCGGGCAACGTGGACGCGAGCAATATTCGCGCGCTTGCCGACCTGGGCGTCGACTTTATTAGCTCGGGAGCGCTGACGCACTCTGCGCCGATCCTCGACCTCTCGCTTAAGCACCTGCGTCTGCTGGACGGTAAATAATGGATGCCCGCGAGCGTCGCCGTGCCATTATGGGCGTGCTCGAGGGAGCCAAAGGCCCCGTTTCGGGCGGTGCGCTTGCTCGCGAGGTGGGTGTGAGCCGCCAGGTTGTCGTGCAGGACATCGCCCTGCTGCGTGCCGATGGGCACGACATCGTTGCCACCAATCGCGGCTACGTACTGCAGGAGGCTCCGAGCAGCCCAGCGGTGCCCACGCGCCTGGTCAAGGTGCACCATGGCGTGGAGCAGGCGGGTGACGAGCTCACGAGCATCGTCGACGCGGGCGGCGCCGTGCTCAACGTGATTGTCAACCACCGCGTGTATGGCAAGATCACGGCCGACCTGGACATTCGCAACCGTCGCGATATCGAGCGCTATCTGGAGGGCATTGCCAGCGGCAAGAGTTTCCCGCTGCTGACGGTGACGAGCGGCTACCACTTCCATCGCATCGCGGCGGAAGACGAGCAGACCCTCGACGAGATCGAGACTATGCTCAAGGAGAAAGGCTACCTCGCAGACCTTATGCCCTACGAGGGCGACCTATCGTAGCCGACGCTGCAAACGCCCCTAAGCGGCAATCTGACGTTCAATCGTCGGTCGCGTACCAAAGTACGCTTTCCTCCTCTTTCACGTCACCTTGCTCGCTTAGGGGCGTTTTCGCTGACTTATGCTCAACCTGCGGCGGTGCCAAATTAGTTATCCGCACAAACAAAATAAGGAGGCCTCCGCGGCGATGCGGAGGCCTCCTTTTTGTGCACGGTGTACTTTTGGGTGTGCAAGTGGGGGAGTTGTTACTCCTCGACGATCTCGGTGATCGCGCCAGCGGGGCAAGCGTCCTGGCAAGCGCCACAGGCGACGCAGGAGTCCTCGTCAGCGACGGTAGCGACGTCCTGGAGCTCCAGGACGCCAGCGGGGCAGGAGTCGACGCAAACGCCACAAGCGATGCACTCGTCGGCATCAATTACGGGATGAGCCATGGTAGTTTCCTCTCTGTTGACCGACGCTACAGGCGATGCGCGTCGGTTTGATTCGGGCAAAAACATACCACGGGAGCGACCGTTTGCAATACCCTCTGGCCGGCATCTTCATACCGTTCGCCGAGTATGCCAAGGTTTACTAAAAAACGCGCAGGTGGGGCCGTTGAGCTGCGCAAATGTTAGCTATAGGTGACTTGTAATATTGACCTATTGAGCGCGCCTGCGGAAAGGGCATCCCGTTATTTGGCCGAAAACCGGGTCGCAGTTTCCGGTTGGGCCCGCTAGCGGAAACTGCGAGCCGGCATCAGCTCTCAAAACGGGATACGGTTTCCGGTTGAGCCTTCAGACGGAAACTGCGACCCGGAATCCACGCTCAAACCGGGACGAGCTTTCCGCAAGGCAGCTCCAGACACCTTCGGACCCAAGCCTCAGCCATCTCTACATAGATCTCAATAGATTTGCCGAGAACTCAAACAGCGCTTCTACCTGCGATTTTGCGAACCTAAACTCTCGGAGATAAGAAATCTTATATGAATTGACTTAGATTTTGTATATTCCGGCCCATAAGGGGATACACTACATCCTGAAAGACAAGCCGAAGCACCGCGCGACAGACCGCCGAGGCGGCGCAAACGCACAAGAGAGAGGGAATTTCTAATGGGCAAGATTCTTGGTATCGACCTTGGTACTACTAACTCCGCTATGGCCGTCCTCGAGGGCGGTTCTCCGACCATCATCGTGAACGCCGAGGGCGACCGCACCACCCCGTCCGTCGTGGGCTTCCGTGCCGACGGCGACCGCGTCGTGGGTAAGGCCGCTAAGAACCAGGCTGTCACCAACCCCAAGAACACCGTGTTCTCCATCAAGCGCTTCATGGGCCGTAAGTACTCCGAGTGCACCTCCGAGCTCAAGACCGTGCCGTATGAGGTTAAGGAGGGTCAGGGCGGCCGTGCCGTCGTCGACATCGAGGGCAAGGATTACACCGCCGAGCAGGTGAGCGCCATGGTGCTCGCAAAGATGAAGGCCGACGCCGAGAAGTATCTGGGCGAGACCGTCACCGACGCCGTCATCACCGTCCCGGCCTACTTCAACGACGCCCAGCGTCAGGCCACCAAGGACGCCGGTAAGATCGCCGGCCTCAACGTCAAGCGTATCGTCAACGAGCCGACCGCTGCTGCTCTGGCCTATGGCCTGGACAAGCAGGGTTCCGACCAGCGCATTCTGGTCTTCGACCTGGGCGGCGGCACCTTCGACGTCTCCATCCTCGACCTCGCCGACGGCGTGTTTGAGGTTCTGTCCACCTCGGGCGACAACCACCTGGGCGGCGACGACTGGGATCAGCGCGTCATCGACTGGATGGCCGACAAGTTCCAGCAGGAGAACGGTGTCGACCTGCGTCAGGACCCCATGGCCCTGCAGCGTCTGAAGGAGGCCGCCGAGAACGCCAAGAAGGAGCTCTCCGCCGCCCAGCAGTCCACCATCAACCTGCCGTTCATCACCATGAACCAGTCCGGCCCGCTGCACCTCAACTACACGCTGACCCGCGCAGAGTTCGAGAAGATCACCCGCGACCTGCTCGAGCGCTGCAAGCAGCCTGTCACCAACGCCCTGCGCGACGCTAAGCTCAAGCTCTCTGATCTGACCGAGGTCATCCTCGTCGGCGGCTCCACCCGTATGCCCGCCGTCCAGGAGCTCGTCAAGACCATGACCGGCAAGCAGCCCAACATGTCCGTGAACCCCGACGAGGTCGTTGCCGACGGCGCTGCCGTCCAGGGTGGCGTGCTCACCGGCGACGTCGAGGGCATCCTGCTGCTCGACGTTACCCCGCTGTCGTTGGGTGTCGAGACCATGGGCGGCATCATGACCAAGATGATCGACCGCAACACCACGATCCCGACCTCCAAGACCGAGGTCTACTCCACCGCTGCCGACAACCAGACCAGCGTCGAGATCAACGTGCTCCAGGGCGAGCGCGAGCTTGCCCGCGACAACAAGTCGCTTGGTAAGTTCCAGCTGACCGGTATCCCGGCCGCCCGCCGCGGCGTGCCGCAGATCGAGGTCACCTTCGACATCGACGCCAACGGCATCGTCAAGGTCTCCGCTAAGGACAAGGGCACCGGCAAGGAGCAGCAGATCACCATCTCCGGCTCTACCGCGCTTTCCGACGACGAAGTCGATCGTATGGTCAAGGACGCCGAGGCTCATGCCGAGGAGGACAAGAAGCAGAAGGAAGAGGTCGAGGTCCGCAACCAGACCGACAGCCTGTGCTACTCCACCGAGCAGACCCTCACCGAGCTGGGCGACAAGGTTTCCGCCGATGTGAAGTCCAAGGCCGAGGCCGCTATCGCCGACGCCAAGAAGGCGCTCGAGGGCTCTGACGTCGAGGCCATCAAGGCCGCTGGCGAGTCCCTGCAGTCCGTGGCCTACGAGCTGGCTCAGGTTGTCTACGCCGACGCTCAGCAGCAGACCGACGGTGCCGCCGGCGCCCAGACCGACGACGATGTGGTCGACGCCGACTACGAGGTTGTAGACGACGAGGACAAGTAATCATGTCCGACTGTAAAGCTCGCACGGAGGCGGCTGCCACCAGCGCCGCCCCCGTTGACTCTGAGGAGAAGGACGTGAAGATTCCCGTAGAGGCCGTAGACGATACCGAGGCCAACGAGGCCCCGGCCGCCGAGGCTGCCGAGAACCAGGTAGAGGATTCCAACAAGGAGGCGACGATGACCGAGGACGAGATGGTGGAAGCCGCTATCCGCGCCGGTGAGGAAGCCGCCGACAACGACTTTAAGTTCAAGTTCGAGCAGGCCCAGAAGGAGCTTGCCGACGTTCGTCATGAGCTCGATGCTGCGGCAGAGGCTCAGAAGGCCGCCGAGGACAAGGCAAAGGACGCCACCGAGCGCACCGCCCGTCTGCAGGCCGACTGGGAGAACTTCCGTCGTCGCACCGCCAACGAGCGCATCGCCGAGCGCGAGCGCGCGACCGAGAAGCTCGTCACCGCGCTGCTGCCGGTGGTCGACGATATCGAGCGTGCGATCGACCATGCCCGCAGCCAGGAGCTTGCCGACGACTTTAAGCAGTTCGTCGACGGCGTCGATGCGGTGCATGCCAAGCTGCTCGATGTGTTTGCACACGAGGGCGTTGAGCCCATCGACCCCAAGGGCGAGGCGTTCGATCCGCTCGAGCACCAGGCCGTGGGTCGCGTCGAGGACGCGTCGCAGTACGACGAGACCGTCAACGACGTGTACCAGAAGGGCTACCGCATGGCGGACCGCATCCTGCGTTCCGCGATGGTGACGGTGACCTACGGTGGCGAGAAGCGCCCCGCACCGGAGCCCGAAGCGGCGCCCGAGGATGCTGCGGCCGACACGGCCGAGAGCACCGAGGAGTAATTGAGAAGGGCCCCGGGGCAACACCCGGGGCCCTTTCTGGCCTAGTGCCATATGACAGTATGAGCCGCCGCCCGTTGGACGGTGGATGAAACAGGAGAGGAGCTACGATGGCTGCAGGCAAAACCTTCTATGACATCCTGGGCGTATCCAAGAGCGCCTCCGACAAAGAGATCAAGAGCGCGTTTCGCAAGCTCGCGCAAAAATATCACCCCGATGCCGGCGGCGACGAGGCCAAGTTCAAGGAGATCAGCGAGGCCTACGAGACGCTTTCGGACGAGAAGAAGCGCAAAGAGTACGACCAGATGCTCATGTTCGGCGGCATGCCGGGCGCGGGCGGCGCGTATAGCGGTGGCTACGGCGCCGGCGCGGGCGCCAGCGGCTGGGGTGATATCTTCGACAGCATCTTTAGCGGCAACGGCGCCTGGGGCAGCGATTGGGGCTCGGGCTTTGCCGGGGCCGCGGGTAATGCCGGTGCCGGCGCGGGCCGCAGTCGCGCGCGCAAGGGCGGCGACCTGTCGCTGACTGTCGACGTAACGGCCGAGGACGCGTTTCGCGGCGTGACGCACAAGGTCACCTACCGCATTCCCTCGACGGGCGAGCAGCAGACCATCACGGTCTCGGTGCCTGCGGGCGCCGTGGATGGCGGCAAGCTGCGCTACAAGCGTCGCGGCGAGTACGGCGTCGCCGGCGGCGAGCGCGGCGACCTGGTCGTGACCACGCACGTGGAGGAGCACCCGCTGTTTAAGCGCAAGGGCGCCGATGTGACCATGGAGGTGCCGATTTCGGTCTACGAGGCGGCACTCGGCTGCACGGTGGACGTGCCCACGCCCGGTGGCGCGACGGTTCGTCTGAAGGTGCCCGCGGGTACCCAGACGGGCAAGAAGTTCCGCTTTAAGGAAATGGGCGCGCCCGACGTTAAGCACCGCGGCCGCACGGGTGCGCTGCTCGTCGAGATCAGGGTGCAGGTTCCCACGAACCTATCCGATGACGAGCGCGACGCGATGACCAAACTGCGCGAGGCCGACACGCGCGACTATCGCGAGAAGGTCAACCGTTACAAGGCGACGTACTAGGGCGCCTGTGTGCCCGCCCGCGTCCGCGGGCTTATGATGTAGACGTGCGAAACGGAAAGGGGTCAGGTAGCATGGCCGAGGACAATAGGAACAAACCGCTGTACATGATCAGCGTGGCGGCTGAGCTGACCGGCATGCACCCGCAGACTCTGCGCGTCTACGAGTCCAAGGGCCTGGTGAACCCCCAGCGCTCGGGCGGCAACACGCGCCTGTATTCGCGTGCCGATATCGAGCGCCTGGAGCTCATCAACCAGCTGACCGATGAGGGCATCAACCTTGCCGGCGTGGTGCGCATTCTCGATATGAAGGAGCGTGCCGAGGAGCGCGAGCGCGAAAACGAGAAGCTCCGCGCCCGCGTGCGCCAGCTCGAGGACGAGCTGCACGAGTACAAGATGCAGAAGAAGATCACCGCACTGGCCCCGCGCGATGGCTCGGTCAACCCCGAGCAAGTCATGCGCAAGTTACTGGGCACGGGCGGCGACCTGTAGTTCCGCCGGCGCCGCCGGGCACTCATTGGGGACGTACTTAAATGAGTGCCCACAGAATGAGAGTGGATAATCTCCCGTTTTTGGCCTTTGTGCAGGCTCAAAGTGGGAGATTATCCACTCTCGCCATTTCGGCACTTGGGGACGTTCCTTTTCTGCCGGCACTTGGGGACATTCCGTGCGCCAAACCCGTCTTCCCGCCCCCCGGCTCGCCTTATGCTTTACTGAGATAAAGTGAACGCGCAGATTCGTAACCCACTCGCAACCGTTCTATGGCACGATATTGAACGAATGTATGCTATGCGCCCAAATCTTTTGGGCAGAGTGGGAGACAGTATGGTCAAGCTGTACGAGGACGGCATCTACCTGCGCCGTGGCAGCGAGGTTGTGCCTGCGGCCGAGGCTGCTGAGCGCGGTATTACGCAGACGCCCAAGGATGCCAAGCGTGGCACCATCGCGTATTCGATCCTTCAGGCACACAATACGTCCGGCGACCCCGAGGCGCTCAAGATTCGCTTCGACGCCATGGCGAGCCACGACATCACCTTCGTCGGCATCATCCAGACGGCGCGTGCCTCGGGCATGGAGCAGTTCCCGCTGCCCTACGTGCTTACCAACTGCCATAACTCGCTGTGCGCTGTGGGCGGCACCATCAACGAGGACGATCACGTCTTTGGCCTCTCTGCGGCCAAGAAGTACGGCGGCATCTTCGTCCCTCCGCACATCGCGGTCATCCACTCCTTTATGCGCGAGAACTTCGCCGGTTGCGGCAAGATGATTCTGGGTTCGGACTCGCACACCCGCTACGGCGCCCTGGGCACCATGGCTGTGGGCGAGGGCGGTGGCGAGCTGGCCAAGCAGCTGCTGCGCGACACCTACGACGTTGCCTATCCCGGTGTCGTTGCCATCTACCTCGCGGGCGCCCCGCGTCCCGGCGTCGGCCCGCACGACGTGGCGCTTGCCATCATCCGCGCCGTCTTTGCCAAGGGCTACGTCAAGAACAAGGTCATGGAGTTCGTGGGCCCCGGCATCGCGAGCATGACGACCGACTACCGTAACGGCGTCGACGTCATGACCACCGAGACCACCTGCCTGTCGAGCATCTGGGCAACCGACGAGGATACGCACGCGTTTTTGACCATGCACGGCCGTGGCGACGACTATCGCGAGCTCAAGCCCGCCGATGTCGCCTACTATGACGGCTGCGTCGAGGTCGACCTGTCGAGCATCAAGCCCATGATCGCCCTGCCGTTCCATCCTTCCAACGGCTTTGAGATCGACGAGCTCAACGAGAACCTCGAGGACATCCTTCACGAGGTGGAACTCGAGGCCGCCAAGATCGGCGAGGGCAAGACGCACTTTAGCCTGCTTGACAAGATCATCGACGGCAAACTGCACGTGCAGCAGGGCGTTATCGCCGGCTGCTCGGGTGGCAACTACGACTCCGTGGTGCAGGCTGCCCGCGTACTCAAGGGCGCCAATACCGGCTGCGGCGAGTTCTCGCTGTCGGTCTATCCCACAAGCCAGCCCGTGGCGCTCGAACTTACGCGCCGTGGCTATATCTACGACCTCATGGAGGCCGGCGCGATTGTGCGCACGGCGTTCTGCGGCCCGTGCTTCGGCGCCGGCGACACGCCTGCCAACAACGGGCTGTCCATCCGCCACACCACGCGCAACTTCCCCAACCGCGAGGGTTCCAAGCCGGGCAATGGCCAGCTGAGTGCCGTGGCCCTGATGGACGCCCGCTCCATTGCGGCGACCGCGGCCAACGGCGGCGTGCTCACCCCGGCGACCGATCTGCCCGAGGAGACTTGGGACGAGGCCTGCGAGTACACCTTCGACGACGCTCCCTACAAGAAGCGCGTATACTGGGGCTTTGGCAAGGCCGAGCCTGCAGATGAGCTGGTTGAGGGTCCCAATATCAAGCCGTGGCCTGCGATGGAGCCGCTCGGCGACGACATTCTGCTCAAGGTGTGCTCCAAGATCATGGACCCGGTCACCACGACCGACGAGCTCATTCCCTCGGGCGAGACGAGCTCCTTCCGCTCCAACCCGCTGGGCCTGGCCGAGTTTACGCTCAGCCGCCGCGACCCTGCCTACGTGGGCCGCTCCAAGGAGGTTGACGCTGTGGAGAAGCGTCGCGTTGCCGGCGAGTCCGCGGGTGACCTGTCGGTGCTCGATGTCGAGCTTGCCGGTGTGTTTGAGGCGCTGGCCGGCGCGGGTGTCGCGGCCGATGCCAAGGCGACCGAGTTCGGTTCCATGATTTACGCCAAGAAGCCCGGCGACGGCAGCGCCCGCGAGCAGGCCGCGAGCTGCCAGCGCGTGATCGGCGGTCTGGCCAACATCGTCCACGAGTACGCCACCAAGCGCTATCGCTCCAACGTGATGAACTGGGGCATGGTGCCCTTCCAGATGGAGACGGAACCCAACTTTGAGGTGGGCGACTACGTCTTTGTGCCGGGTATCCGCGCCGCGCTCGATGGCGACCTGAAGAACATCGCCGCCTACGTGGTGCGCGCCGACGGTGCGGTCGAGCAGATTGAGCTCTACATTGCCGATATGACGGCGGAGGAGCGTGCCATCGTCAAGGCCGGCTGTCTGATCAACTACAACAAGTTCAAGGCCGCTGCCGAGTAACGTTGCTGTGCGCCCCGGACACACCTTTCCCTCGTGCTCACGCGCTTCGCGAGGGCCGCCCGAGGGAAAGGTGTGTCCGGGGCTACCGCGACGCTCTCGTTGGGTCTTGAGGGACGCTAATAAATAGACTTGCTTGATGCCGCCCCTGTTATCGGGGCGGCTTCTTTTTGTCGAAGCACCGCATTGGGGACGGGCGCCTTGGTGGTGTCCGAGGTTTATCTCAATCTGTAACAGGTGGACCTCTATTTGCCGAGTAGTTGTTACAGATTTAGATAAACGGGAGCTGCTGAACATTTCATCTCAATCTGTAACATCTGAGGTCCAAAACGGCAGCTAGATGTTATGGATCGAGACAGTTGAGCGCCAGAGTCGAAAACCACCACAAAAGGGCCTGTCCCTTTCGTGGTGGTGGGGAGTGGACGGTTTCTTTTGGTGATAGTGTTAGCTGGCGGTATCATTAGCGCACGTCGCAGGTTTGTATTGTGAGGTGTTTTGCCGTGAGCCGTTCAACCCGTATTGGATTGATTGTCTTGGCGCTTGCGATCGCCGTGGTTGGCGCGGGCGTTGTCGGCATGGCATTGCTACCTGCTGCGGTGACGGAACCGGTGGTTAAGCCTGTGATTCAATCTATCGAACTTCTGACCGGCGACGACAAGCCCGAGACCATTACTGTTGATTTTGATGAGCAACCGGCTGCGCTGGGAATTAGCAATTATCCGCGCATTCAGCTTGGGGCCATGCGCTATACCACGGATACAAGCCTGATCGATAGGGCGTCCGAGCTACTCAAGGGTAAAACCTTCAAGCGTTGGTATGGATATGCGTCCTATCGAGCAAAGGCGAACGACATGGTTGGCGGATACCGCTCGTCCATCGAGTTGGACACCACGAATGGCGCCAAGTTATGTGATGTTTCGTACGATCCGGGCTACGAGGGCAATGAGGGTCCGAGCATCTACATCATGGACGGCGATGTCGCCTATGTCATGGAGGGCGACCAGACCGAGCTCAACGATTTTATGGGCAAGTGTATCCAAGATGCCTATAAACAGACCTGCTTACCCGACCCGCAGACTGCACGCGATAGTGGATCTGCCCGTACATGGCTGTTCGAGGATGAGATGCCCTGGAACGCCGAATCGGGAAGCACGGGTTCGGCGAAAGAGTAGAGAGCGCGACCACCACAAAGGTGTCTGTTCCCTTCGTGGATGGTGATTGCATGCGGGGTACCATGGGAATATTTCATGATTCAACTTTGATGGCGGGAGAGCAATGGCTGGACAACTGACAAAGCGCGCGTTGGAAGATTCTCTTAAGCGACTACTGCTTCAAAAGCCACTGACTAAGATCACCATCGCGGACCTCACTGAGGACTGCGGGGTCAGCCGCATGACGTTCTACTATCACTTTCAGGACATCTACGACCTGGTTGAATGGGCATGTGAGGAAGACGCCGGCCGCGCGCTCGCCAACAACAAGACGGCCGATACCTGGCAGGTGGGCCTGGAAAACATCATGCTCGCGGTGCGCGACAACAAGCCCTTTATCATGAACGTCTATCACTGTGTGAGCGCCGAGCGCATCCAGCGTTTTCTGCAGCCCGTGACATTCGACCTGATCGAAGGCGTGGTCGAAGAGCACGCCGCGGGCAAGAACATCTCACAAGGCGACAAGGACTTTCTGTCCCGCTTTTTCGCACATGCATTTATAGGTGTAATGCTCGACTGGATTGCCGCAGGCATGGCCGAGGACCCGAGCACAGTAGCCGAGCGCGTTTCCAAAATATGCGAAGGCCAGATTGACGCAGCGCTGGCGAGATTTTGACTATTTCACGTTGGAGCGCAAAGCGACCAAGTGCGTCATGCCGGGCCGGGTTTCGGTTTGGGAAGTTAGCGACGCCCACTTCCCAAACCGAAACCCGGCCCGGCATGACCTTGGGAGACCAAAGCCAAGCAGATTTGTACAATCCGCCCCCGTTGATTAAAAATCGTACAAGGTGACGATCTTGTATCGGCTAGGCTGCGTTGATCAGGGCAAAAGCTTGTTAACGAACTTCGTTAGCAAGGAGGAACCATGTACTATTCAAGTGGAAACTACGAAGCCTTTGCTCGTCCCAAGAAGCCTGCGGGCATCGACCACAAGAGCGCCTACATCATCGGCACCGGCCTGGGCGCGCTTACCGCAGCCTGCTATCTGGTGCGCGATGCGCAAATGCCCGGAAGCCACATCCATATCCTCGAAAAGGACCCCGTTGCGGGCGGCGCCTGCGATGGTGCCGACATCCCCGGCGTGGGCTATGTCATGCGCGGCGGCCGCGAGATGGACAACCACTTTGAGGTCATGTGGGATCTTTTCCGCTCCATTCCCTCGATTGAAGATCCGGACATCTCCGTGCTCGACGAGTACTACTGGCTCAATAAGGAGGATCCCAACTACTCGCTGTGCCGCTCGACTAAGAACCGTGGCCAAGACGGCGGCACCGATGGCAAGTTCGGCCTGTCGGACAAGGCAGCGACCGAGATCATGGATCTGTTCTTTACGCCCGACGAGGAGCTGGCGAACCGTCCCATCACCGATTTCTTTGACGACGAGGTGCTCAACTCGAATTTCTGGATGTACTGGCGCACCATGTTCGCCTTTGAGAACTGGCACTCGGCGCTCGAGATGAAGCTCTATATCCGCCGCTACATCCACCACATCGCGGGTCTGCCCGACTTTAGCGCCCTGCGCTTCACCCGCTACAACCAGTACGAGTCGATGATTCTGCCCATGCAGCGCTATCTCGAGGCGCACGGCGTGCAGTTCCACTTTGACACCAAGGTCGAAAACGTGGTGTTTGAGGTGGGCGGCGGCGAGGGTCCGCGCCGCGCCGTCACTGGCACCGGCCAGGACACGATTCAGCGCATCCAGCAGGCCGCCTTTGCGCGCAACCCCTACAGTACGAGCACCAAGAAGGTCGCGCGTCGCATCACCGTGACGCATGCAGGCGAGATTTCGAACATCGACCTCACTGAGGATGACCTGGTCTTTATCACCAACGGCGGCTGTGTGGAAAACTCGACGATCGGCGCGCAGGATAAGCCCGCCGCATGGGATCCGACGATTCGCCCCGGTGGCGGTTGGGACATGTGGCGTCGTATCGCAGCGCAAGATCCGAGCTTTGGTCATCCCGATAAGTTCTGCGGTGACCCCGAGAAGAGCAACTGGATGAGCGCCACGGTCACCACGCTCGACGGCGAGATTGTGCCCTATATCCAAAAGATCTGCCATCGCGATCCCTTTACCGGGCACGTCGTGACCGGTGGCATTGTGACCTGCGAGGATTCGGGCTGGCTTATGAGCTGGACGATCAACCGCCAACAGCAGTTCCGCGATCAGCCCAAAGACCAGCTTTGCGTGTGGGTGTATGGCCTGTTTACCGACAAGCCCGGCAACTACGTCAAGAAGGCCATGCGCGACTGCACCGGCGAGGAGATTTGCCAGGAATGGCTGTATCACCTGGGCGTTCCCGAGGATAAGATTGTTGAGCTGGCGGCAAATCACGCCAACACCGTGCCCGTCATGATGCCCTACATCACCGCCTTCTTTATGCCGCGTGAAGCAGGCGACCGCCCCGACGTGGTGCCCGATGGCGCCGTGAACTTCGCGTTCCTGGGCCAGTTTGCCGAGACGCCGCGTGACACGATCTTTACGACTGAGTACTCCATGCGCACCGGTATGGAAGCCGTCTACACGCTCTGCGATGTCGACCGCGGCGTACCCGAGGTCTGGGGTTCGGTCTTTGACGTGCGTGACCTCCTTATGAGCAGCGTTAAACTACGCGACGGTGAGCCCATCACCAGCATGAAGCTGCCTATGGTTGAGCGGATTGCTCTCAAAGAAGTGCTCAAGAAGGTCGAGGGAACCGACATCGCCAAACTCCTCAAGGAGTACGGCGCAATCTAGCGCACAAGAACCACCACATTGGGGAACCTTTGTGGTGGTTTCTGTTTGTCTCGATCTGTAACATCTTGGCCGCTAAAAGTGGGCCTGGTGTTACAGATTTAGATTTTCGATTCGGGTGTCTTTTGTTTGTCTCAATCTGTAACAGGTAGAGCTCTATTTGCCGAGTAGATGTTACAGATTGAGACAAACGGGTGCCGCTGGTCATTTCGTCTCGATCTGTAACATCTAGAGCCATAAACAGCCGCTAGATGTTACAGATTGAGATAGTAAGGGGACGAGGCCGTAGCGGGTGAGCGTGCCTGCTCCCTATCTCTCAATCACTCAGAAAATCTTATATATAGAGACTTAGATTTATGTATAAGATCGCGTAAAGCTGGCAACAATACTTCTCGAACAACGTGAAGCCGCCCCGTAGGGCGGCCGCCCCAAGAGAGGTGATTCCATGAGAATCGATAAGCTAGCAATGACGTCGCGCGAGGCGTTACAGACCGCCATGAGCACGGCTGCCGACGCACAGGCCGGCGCGGTGGAGCCGATTCACCTGTTGTCTGCCCTGCTCGGTGCCGGCGAGCGCAATATCTCCGTGATCATCGAACGCATCGGTGCCGACCCGGCCCAGCTTGCGCGCTCCACCCAGGACGCCATTGACCACGCGCCCAAGGTTTCGGGCGAAGGCCAGCAGATGGGCCTGTCCAACGAGCTCGTCCGCGTCATCGAAAAGGCCGAGAAGAAGGCCACCAAGATGGGCGACAGCTTTGTGGTGACCGAGCATCTGCTGATGGCACTTGCCGAGGACAAGGGCGAGGCGGGTCGCGTGCTGCGCGACGCCGGCGTTACCAAGGAGCGTATCGAGCAGGTCTACGAGGAGCTGCGCGGCGATGACCGCGTGACGTCTGCCGAGGACAAGACGCAGTTTGAGGCGCTGGAGCAGTACGGCCGCAACATCTGTGACCTCGCCCGTGCCGGCAAGCTCGACCCGGTCATCGGTCGTACCGACGAGATTCGCCGTACCATCCAGGTTCTGTCCCGCCGCACCAAGAACAACCCCGTGCTCATCGGCGAGCCGGGCGTCGGCAAGACGGCCATCGTCGAGGGCATTGCCCAGCGTATCGTGGCCGGCGACGTGCCGAGCACCCTGCGCGACCGCGACCTCATCGAGCTCGACATGAGCGCGCTGGTCGCTGGCGCCAAGTATCGCGGCGAGTTCGAGGACCGCTTGAAGGCCGTGCTCAAGGAAGTGCAAAAATCGGAAGGTAAGGTCATCCTGTTCATCGATGAGCTCCACACCATTGTGGGCGCGGGTGCCACCGAGGGCTCCATGGACGCCGGCAACATCCTCAAGCCTGCGCTCGCCCGTGGCGACCTGCACGCGATCGGCGCGACCACGCTCGACGAGTACCGCAAGTACATCGAGAAGGACGCGGCGCTCGCCCGTCGTTTCCAGACCGTTATGGTGAGCGAGCCTACCGTCGAGGACACCATCTCCATCCTGCGTGGCCTCAAGGAGAAGTACGAGATTTTCCACGGCGTGCACATCACCGATAGCGCGCTCGTGGCCGCCGCCGACCTCTCCGATCGCTACATCGCTGACCGCTTCCTGCCCGACAAGGCCATCGACCTGGTCGATGAGGCCGCAAGCCGCCTGCGCATGGAGCTCGACAGCATGCCGGTCGAGATTGACGCCACCACGCGCCAGCTCACCCAGTTGCAGATTGAGGAGCAAGCGCTCATGAAGGAGACCGACGATGCCTCCAAGGAGCGTCTGGAGGCGCTGCGCCAGGAGATCGCCGAGGTCCAGGAAAAGCTCAACGTGCAGAAGGCCGGCTGGCTCAACCAAAAGAACGCCATCGACCACGTTCAAGAGCTCAAAGGCCAGCTCGATGAGGCCAAGAGCGAGGAGGAACGCGCGACGCGCAACGGCGATCTGGGCCGTGCGTCCGAGCTACGCTACTCCGTGATTCCGGGTCTGCAGCAGCAGATTCAGGATTCCGAGGCCGCGCTCGAGGCGCAAAAGCAGCAGGACGGCGAGGGCCTCAACGAGCAGGTGACCTCCGATGAGATCGCCGAGGTCGTGAGCGCCTGGACCGGCGTGCCCGTGTCCAAGATGATGCAGGGCGAGCTCGACAAGCTCAAGGGCTTGGAGGGTGAGCTGCATAAGCGCGTCATCGGCCAGGACGAGGCCGTCTCCGCCGTCGCCGCAGCTGTGCGCCGCAGCCGCGCGGGCCTCTCCGATCCGGACAAGCCCATCGGCAGCTTCTTCTTCCTGGGCCCCACCGGCGTGGGCAAGACCGAGCTCGCCAAGGCGCTGGCCGAGTGCCTGTTCGATGACGAGCGCGCGCTCGTGCGTATCGACATGTCCGAGTACATGGAGAAGTTCAGCGTCCAGCGTCTGATCGGTGCGCCCCCGGGATACGTGGGTTACGACGAGGGCGGCCAGCTCACCGAGGCCGTGCGCCGTCGTCCATACTCCGTGATCTTGCTCGACGAGATGGAGAAGGCCCATCCGGATGTCTTTAACGTGCTGTTGCAGGTGCTCGACGACGGCCGTCTGACCGATGGTCAGGGTCGCCAGGTGTCCTTCAAGAACACGATTATCATCATGACGTCTAACGTGGGCTCCAAGGCCATCGCCGATCTGTCCGGCAAGGACGAGGAGGAGATGCGCCATCAGGTCGACGCCGCCATGGCTCAGACCTTCCGCCCCGAGTTCCTCAACCGTATCGACGATATCGTGGTGTTCCATCCGCTCGGCATGGCGCAGATCGAGAAGATCGTCGATATCCAGCTCGCCGATGTCCGCGCACGTCTGGCCAAGGAGCGCATGACGCTTGCCATCACCCCGGCGGCCAAGCAGATGCTTGCCGTGGGCGGCCTGGACCCGGTCTTTGGCGCCCGTCCGCTCAAGCGTCTGGTCCAGCGCGAGGTCGTGGATGCGATCGCAGCCGCTATCATCGACGGCACGGTGCGCGAGGGCGATCAGGTGACGGTCGATGTCGACAAGGACGGCGGCTTTACCGTCGTGTGCGACAACACGCCGACGGCCACCTACGAGGTCCCCGACGCCGAGTAGATTTTCGGGACATGCCTTAAAATCTACCAGCCGTCTCTAAACGCCAAGGGCGGCGGATCCAATGGGTCCGCCGCCCTTTTTCGTGCGACAATCGATGATGTTGAGCATGAGTACATGGCGAGGAGATATGCAGATGATAGACAAGAATAAGACGAACACGCCGGCGACCGATGCCGCACCCGCCGCACCCAAGCCTGCGCCTAAGCCGGCACCCAAGCCGCGCGACCCCTACATCCGTGCCGAGAACGAGGACGACGACGGCTACGATCCCTACAGCGATCGCCGCCCCGAGCGCGAGCCGATGTTCGAGGCCGACCCCTGGCGTTAAGTAGCTAATTTGGGCGTCGTGGGCTGCTAGTCTTGGACCTTGATGCTCGGCAACAGTAAAACTTGATTTTCCATTAATCAAGTTGCACGTAATCTTGCTCTTTTACTAATCAAGAATCAGTATAATTTTGATTAGCTAGAGAGCAAGATTGGAGAATCATGGCATTCAACGACTTGATCGCCCAGAAAATAAAGGACTTTGAACAGCAGGGGGTTCCACAGGTCTTTGAGCGAGACCTTGATCTGGGAAACCCACAGGAGCCAAAGCGCGACAACATCGTAAATGTGGTTGTGGGGGCCCGCCGTTGTGGAAAGACGTATCGCCTGTATCAGGAGATGCTGCGGCTTCGGGGCCGGGGCGTCGAGCTTGACCGGATGCTTTACTTTAATTTTGAGGACGAGCGCTTGCGCCCGTATGAGCCATCGCTGCTGGCGGACGTGCTCGACACGTTCTATGCGCTGCATCCTGCTGCTCGAACCGAGGGCGCTTACATTTTCTTTGACGAGATCCAGGAAATTCCCGAATGGGGTGCGTTTTTGCGGCGTGTAGTCGATACGGAGAAAGCGACCGTCTATGTGACGGGATCTTCTTCTAAGATGCTGTCCTCAGAACTTAAGAGCGAATTCAGGGGTCGTTCTCTTATACGAGAGCTTTTTCCGTTGAGCTTTTCGGAATACGTTCGATATAAGACGGGGAGCGTTTTCGAGCCAGATGCGACCTTTTCCCCAAGCGATGCAGCGCTGCTTCGACATCATCTGATCGGATATCTTGAACGAGGGGGATTCATCGCGACGCTTGAGCAGACGCCCGCAGACGCGATTCAGCTGCTACAGGAATATGCTTCGCGAACGGTCGCTATGGACGTCGTTGAGCGTTACGACGTCAAGAACCCTCGCCTGGCATCGCTGTTCCTAACGCGGTGTATGGCATCTTCGGGACGAGAGCTGTCGGTGAACAAAGTGTACAACGAGTTCAAGAGCAGGCAGATACCCGTCAGTCGTAATTCGCTCAGCGACTTACTTGAGTATTATGAGGATGCCTACCTGCTGTTCTCCGTGCCGGAGTTCACGCGTTCACTGGCAAATAACATGCGGTCTGCGTCTAAGGTCTACGCTGTCGATCCCGCGATGTTTGGAGCATTCTCTCCCGCATCGGCATTGGACCAGGGCCAGAGGCTCGAGACCGCAGTGTTCAACGCGCTAAGAAGAAGGACTCCCGCGGTGAGGATCGGATCGGTCTGCCGCCTGCTGATCAAAGAGAAGAGCAAAAGCCATGAGGTGGACTTTGTGGCTGGGGACGCACTTCTCATGCGGGCTTATAGCCTGATCCAGGTTAGTGTGGAGATGGCAAGTGAGAAAACGCGCGAGCGCGAAATTGCCGCGCTTGATGCCTCGATGGCCCAGTTCGATCTTGGTGAGTCGGCAATCGTTACCATGGATGAGCAGGCCGATATTCCATGCGAGCACGGTGTGGTACACGTTGTTCCCGCATGGAAGTGGCTCCTTGCCTAATCATCTACGGATCTGTGGGGCCAGGACCTCCTGGCCCCTTCATCACGGTTGGGGAGCACCATGATGCGCCCGGCTAGTCCTGGGCCTTGATGCTCGGCAGGAGAATCTGGGCGAGGTAGTCGCACTCGAGCTTGGTGGCAGCGTCGGCCTTGCCGTCTTTGCCGACCAGCACGTTCTTAATCTGGCTGTAGGTGTAGCGGTTGCCGGTCGTGAGCTCGACAAGCTCAATGGCCGTGTCCATGGGGTAGGTCGACACGGGATTCTGCGTCCGCCCGTTGATGGTCTGGGGCACCACATACGGATAGACGGGGCCGCTGGCGTAGACCGTGTAGCCGTTACCAAGGTTTGCCGTGCCCAAAACCGTATCGCCCTCATCGGGCGTAAAGCTCTCGCCGTCGCGCACCGCGACGAGCGTCACAATCGGCGTATTGCTGTCGCCGGCAAGATAGATGCACAGCGTGCTGCCGTTTTGCCAAGTTGCGACTTTGCCGTACCACTCAACGGGAATATCGAGCTGATACAGGTTCGTTGCCTTATGCCGAGCATCGGCGTCGCGGGCTGCCTGCGCCTCGCTTGCGCTCACGGCGTTGGCGGCGGCATCACGGCGAGCGGTTGCCGCCTGCTGAAGTATCTTGGCGGCCGCGGCAGAGCTACAACCGCCCTCCTCGGCATATTTGGCGGCGGCATCGATCTGGTCGTCGGTTACCGTGTCGGCCGAAGGCACCTTGAGCTTAAAGGTAGCCTGGGCACTTAAATCCTGTCCATCGCTCTTAACGGTGACCTGCGTCTTGGTGGTCGGGACGGTATAGATGGTGCCGTCGGCCGCGATGGGGGAGGCAGCGATGGAGAGCGTGTAATCGCCGGGCAGCAGTTTGATGCCGCGGCCGTGCTCGTCAACATAGAGCGTTTCGCTCACGGAGGAGGCGTCAGAATCCTGCCCACTCACCTGTACGGGAATCTTGGAGCCAGTGGAACAGTCGAGGCCAGCGGCATGCACGCCAATCTGCACTGACATCATCGTGTGGGCATTTGCGGCGACAGCGGCAGCCTGCTCTTGTTGATATCCGTTCCAGGCAGCATAGCCTGCACCGCCGGCGACGAGCGCGACGGCCACAACGCCGGCAACCATTAGGTTGCGGCGCTTGGGCGACATCTTGCGATGACGAACCTCGGCTTCGCGTGCCGAGGGAACGGACGGCAGGGGAATATCGCCCATGGCGATGGTCTCGTCCACGGCTGGTGCGGAACCTAGGCCAGGAAGCTCACGGGTCAGCGAATCCTCGGCCGGCAAGCTGTTGAGCAAGACGGTTTCCTCGCCCGTGTCGGATTCGGGCTGGTTGCCGGCCTCGCTTTCGGTGTCTTCGTGATCTGCCTCATCTTCGGCAGGCTCAACATCGTCTGCATCCTGATCATCGGACTGCGCCTCGGCTTCCGGCTCATCCTGCACGTCAACGCCCGAATCGTCAAACGCAATCTCGCCAAGCGAAACTCGGTCTAGGCTCTCCAGGGCCTCGGCACATGCCTCTGCATCTTGGGCCGAGTCCTCTTGGCTCCTCGTCTCATCTTTCATATATCCCCCAAGCTCAATATCGGGACAACAATGTACCCAAAATTGGAGCCAGATAGAGCTGGCGTGCGGTCGGAAATCTGATTTTATCTGTGCGAGAGGTTTTGAATATGTGCGTGAATGCACGCGCGGCAGCAAAAAGCCCCCGGAAAGCGGACGAATCGCTTTCCGGGGGCATGCAATACGTTGCATTGCGCGGAGTCGGCCAGGCGACTTCACATTCAAGCGGCGTTTGCGTCAGGCACGTTACTCGGCGTGCGCGTAATCGACCTTGGCGCGGCGGGCGGTAGCCTTCTCCCAGTCGCTGGTGCCCTCAAAGACATCCTGCTTGTAGGGATTGCGGCCGAGCTTCTTGGCGCGGTAGGCGATGTAGATGATCGCGGCGATGTTGGCGATCAGCGCGACGACCGAGACCGCGGTGGCGGCGCCTGCGTCGAGCGTGGAGTGGGTCACAAAGATGGACTCCTCCTGGAAGTAGGGGAACACCTGGGCAAACATGCACCAAATAGCCAGCGTAAAGGCGCGGTTCTGAATCCAGCCACCCTTGTTCCAGATAAAGGCGGCGACGGTAGGCGCCAGCAGCAGCGCAAAGCCGCAGAACCAGGAGTGGGTGGGCAGGCAGTTGTAGGTGTAGCAGAAGTTCCAGATATCGTAGGCGATGATGTAGACCCAGGTCATGTCGGGCCACAGCATGTCGGTCTGGTCCTCGGAGGCGTAGACGCTCCACCAGCCGGTCATGCAGAAGATGTTGATGATGCCGGCGATGCCGTTGAACACGTTGTTCCAGCCGGCCAGCTGCGTGGCACCTTCGGAGGTGACCCAGGTGGACTCGCCCAGGACAAAGAAGTGATAGGCGCTCTCAAAGTCGGACACGACGGCGATCATGATGTTGATGGCGACGATCACAAACGGCCATGCGCGGAACCAGTGCGCCTTGCCGATCTTGCCCCACTGGTACTTAATGGCAATGAAGCCCCAGCAGCCGGCGAGCGCTGCGTACACCTTGGCGTAGTGGAACCAGCTGTTCTGGTACACATGGGTGGGGTTGGTGAGCGCCCACTCGGCACCTTGCGAAACGCCGATGGCGATGGCGACGCAGTAGATGGTCATGGCCAGCGGAGCCACGCCAAAGATGATGGCCGCGCCGAGCTTGGTGCGGCGGCCGACCTCGTTGAGCACGATGAGGCCAATAAAGACCATGGCCCAGCCGGCCCAGTGGATAAGGGTATTGCTACCCCAAACATCGAACAGCATGCTGCTCTCCTTTCACACGCCCGCGGCCCCTCTTCTGATCGCGGGCAGTTTGGCCAAATGTCGTCAGTTCTGGGGCTTGCGCTCCGGATACTTGGCGGTATAGCCCTCGATATGGAGTGTCGAGGCGATGATTTCCTTGACCGTCTCGTCGGGCACATCGGGGTGCGTGCGGATATACATCAACAACCCCATGATGAGGGTGTAGAACGTCTCGTAGACATGGTCAATGCGGAGCTCATGATGGGCGACAAAATCCACCACGGTGGTGTCGCAGATGTATTGCGCCACGCGCTGGACCACGTTGTGCAGAAAGCCGCCGTAGAGCGCGCCGCTGCTGGAGGTCAGGGTGCTCGGCAACTCGTGGCCGCTCACGACCAGGCGTTTAAAGAGCGGAGCGACGGTGTCGAGTGCGCCTTCGATGTCGCCAACCGTGCGGCTGGCGTTCCACTGTTCGAGCTCGGCGATAAAGCCGTCGATCGCCTCGTCCATAACGGCGGTGACGGCGGCGTCCATATCGGCAAAGTAGTGGTAGAACAGTGAGCGCGTGCAGCCAGCCCGCTTGGTCACGGCCGATACCGAAAGATGAGACACGCCCAGCTCAGCGCTCACGGCGCTCACGGCGGCGAGAATCTCGCGTCGGCGCTCGTCACCCGTCAGGCGCTTTGCCGTGCTGTCGGACGCGAGGACGGCATCAGCGACAGAGATGTTTGCCGTGTTGTCGCTCATATGTTTGCCGCCTTTCATCCGTTTGGGCCCGACCGTTCGCCTAACAGTCTTGAATATTGTTGACGGTTCGTCAATACTGTTTTTGACACAATGTCAACAATAGCGGGTGAACGGCATGGGGGCATGTCGAGCCCGTACAAAGAGGGGCGCTACGGTCTCGCCGGGCTGTGGCAAGAGAAGGGACGACTATGATTCTCAACGGACCGGGGATTAGCTATACCGAGCCCGATATCGGAGCGGAGTTTGTGCCGCCGCTGCCGGAGCATCCGCGCGAGGCTATCGTCAAACTGTGCGAGCACTGCACCAACCGCCTGTTGCACCGCGACGAGCTGCTGGGCTACGAGTACTGGTCGTTTGCCGAGGCCGCAACCGACGAGCAGGCCGAAGTGCTCTGCAAGATGAAGATGCGCCGCCCCTACACGCTGCCCGAGATGGTCAAGCTCACCGGCATGCCCGAAGCCGATATCGAGAAGATGCTCGACGACATGAGCTACACGGGTCTGCTCGAGTACAACTGGGAAAACCCCGAGCGCGCCAAGCAATGGGTGTTGCCCATGCTGGTACCGGGTTCTGCCGAGTTCCTCAACATGCGCGTGAGCCAGCTCGAGGAGCATCCGGTCTATGCCAAGTTCTTTGAGCAGGCGTCCAAGGGCCCGCTGTCCCGTGCTACGCCGATGGTGCCGCCCGGAGGCGCCGGCATCGGCATGCACGTGATCCCGGTCGAGAAGGCCATCGACGCCTCGAGCACCTCGGTGCCGATTGAGCACATCGAGCACTGGCTTGACAAATACGACGGCAAGTATGCCGCCAGCACCTGCAGCTGCCGCGCGAGCCGTCGCGTGATGGGCGAGGGCTGCGCCGACGATCCACGCGACTGGTGCATTGCCGTGGGCGATATGGCCGACTATGTGGTCGAGACCGACCGCGGTCACTATGTGACGCGCGAGGAGGTCTACGACATTCTGCGCCAGGCCGAGGACAACGGCTTTGTGCACCAGATTACCAATATCGACGGCGAGAACAAGATCTTCGCTATCTGCAACTGCAACGTCAACGTGTGCTACGCCCTGCGCACCTCGCAGCTGTTCAACACGCCCAACCTGTCGCGCTCTGCCTATGTCGCCAAGGTCGAGAAGGACAAGTGCGTGGCCTGCGGTCGCTGCGTTGAGGTATGCCCGGCCGGGGCCGCCAAGCTCGGCCAGAAGCTCTGCAGCAAAAAGGCTGGCGGACAGGTGCCCGAGTATCCGCGCCAGGAGCTGCCCGATGCCACCAAGTGGGACCACACCAAGTGGTCGCCCAACTACCGCAACGTCAACCGCATCGAGACGCATGAGTCCGGCACGGCGCCCTGCAAGACGGCCTGCCCCGCGCATGTCGCTGTTCAGGGCTATCTGAAGCTTGCGGCGCAGGGTCGCTATGACGAGGCGCTGGCGCTCATCAAGCGCGAGAACCCGCTGCCCGCAATCTGCGGCCGCGTGTGCAACCGCCGCTGCGAGGACGCCTGCACCCGTGGCCGCGTGGATGCCGCCGTGGCGATCGACGAGGTCAAGAAGTTTATCGCCCAGCGCGACTTGGATGCCGCGACCCGTTATGTCCCGCCCGTGGTGACGCCGACGCGCGCCGGCGGCTTCGATCAGAAGATCGCCATCATCGGTGCCGGTCCGGCCGGTCTGTCCTGCGCCTTCTATCTGGCCGAGAAGGGCTACAAGCCCGTCGTGTTCGAGAAGAACGAGCGCCCGGGTGGCATGCTCACCTACGGTATTCCCAGCTTTAAGCTGGAGAAGGACGTTATCGAGGCCGAGGTCGAGGTTATTCGCCTGATGGGTGCCGAGTTCCGCTATGGCGTGGAGGTCGGTCGCGATGTGACGCTCGACGAGCTGCGCGAGCAAGGCTTTAAGGCCTTTTATGTGGCCATCGGCTGCCAGGGCGGCCGCCTAGCCGGTATTCCGGGCGAGGACGCCGAGGATGTGACGGTGGCCGTCGACTTTTTGCGCGAGGTCAACAGTGGCAAGATCGACGCACTGCTCGGTCGCACCATCGTGGTGGGCGGCGGTAACGTGGCCATCGATGTCGCGCGCAACGCCTGCCGTCTGGGATCCGAGCATGTTGAGATGTTCTGCCTGGAGAGCGAGGCTCAGATGCCCGCCAGCGAGGAGGAGCGTCGCGAAGCCATCGAGGATGGTGCTCACATCAGCTGCGGCTGGGGTCCCAAGGAGGTTCACCTGGACGATGCGGGTCGTGTGTGCGGCATCACCTTCAAGCGCTGCACGCGCGTCTTTGACGACGAGGGCCGGTTTGCGCCCGAGTACGACGAGAACGACCTGCGCCGCGTCGATGCCGACCGCGTCGTCATGTCGATTGGCCAGTCCATTGTGTGGGGCGACCTGCTGGCTGGCTCCAAGGTGGAGCTTGGCCGCGGCCAGGGTGCTCTTGCCGATCCGCAGACGTACCAGACCGCTGAGCCCGACATCTTTGTGGGCGGCGACGTCTACACCGGCCCCAGCTTTGCCATCGACGCCATCGCTGCCGGTCACGAGGCCGCTGTGTCCATCCATCGCTTTGTGCAGCCGGGCTCCACGCTCACCATCGGCCGCAACCAGCGCCGCTACACCGCGCTCGACCGCGACGATGTTGTGATTGAGAGCTATGACAACGCGAGCCGCGAGGTGGCACGTGTCGACCGCGAGCGCGAGAAGGCTGCGCCCTTTAGCGAGTACGTCGAGACCTTTACCGAGGAGCAGGTGCGCGCCGAGACCGCTCGCTGCCTGGGCTGCGGTGCCTCGATCGTCGACCCCAATAAGTGCATCGGCTGTGGTCTGTGCACCACCAAGTGCGCGTTCGATGCCATCCATCTGGATCGCGACCGCCCCGAGTGCTCCACGATGGTCAAGTACGAGCAAAAGCTCCCCAGCCTCGGCAAGTACGCTTTGAAACGCGCGATCAAGATTAAATTTGGGAAGAAGTAAAAGAAACTAACAAGTTAGTGAGCGGCGCGGAGCGTCGCTCACTGACGTTTAGTTGACATCGCATCAACCGTTGTTGAAAGGTTTCTACCTTGCACGAATTGGGAATCGTTTATCACATCATTCGCGATGTCGAGAATGTGGCGCGCGCCAATGGCGTGAGTCGCGTTTCGAGCGTGACGCTGCTCCTGGGCGAGGTCTCGGGCGTCGTTCCCGATCTGCTGCTTGACGCTTGGCGTTGGGCGGCAGATAAAAAGCCCATCGCGCAGGGCGCGGAGCTTATCGTGGAGCCCGTCGAGGCCGTGACGCATTGCGACGCGTGCGGCTGCGACTACGCGACGGTCGAGCACGGCAAGACCTGCCCCCATTGCGGTAGCGGCGAGACCTATCTGCTGCAGGGCCAGGAGGTCATGATCAAGCAGATCGAGACCCCCGACGAGGACCCAACAGACGCTGCCCCCGACGGCCTCTCCGATGCCCCCGATGCCGTCGACGCCGCCAACCCCCTTCACATCGCCTAACTTAGTCGTTGGGGACGTTCTTAAACGACTAGTCATTAAAGAACGTCCCCAACGACTACTTTGCTAGAGCATATTTCTTACCATTAGTCAAGCACCATCTGTTTAAACGAAATGGCCTCAACCCGAGCACATTTGTGTCTGTTTAAAACCGGCAATAATGAACAGCGTGCTCAATTCGGTCATGTAAATAGATCAGCTATCAATCCTCAGCAGCAAATCAGTCAAAATACTGGAATGTAATCAGCTTGTAACAAAACAAGACGTTTAAACAAATAATGCTAGCTTTTGCAGTTTTTCATATAATTCTGCTGTATTTGCAGCTATACTCTTTTTTGTCGTGTAGGAATTACGTAGACAAAAAGGAGGTTATGTGATGGTAAGTATTGTTCTTGCTAGCCATGGTGACTTGGCGGCTGGAATCAAGCAGACGGGCTCGATGGTCTTTGGCGATCAGCCGTCTGTAGCCGTGGTCTCGCTCGAGCCGAGCATGGGCCCCGACGACTTCCGCGCCAAGGTCGAGGAGGCAATCGCTTCCTTCGAGGACCAGGAGCAGGTGCTCTTCCTCGTCGATCTGTGGGGCGGCACGCCGTTCAACCAGATCAGCGGGCTCATCGAGGGCCACGATTCCTGGGCTATCGTCACCGGTGTCAACCTGCCTATGCTCATCGAGGCATATTCGCAGCGCTTTGACGCAAAGAACACTGCACATGCGATCGCAAAACATCTCGTGACTGAGGCTAAGGCCGGCGTGCGCGTCAAGCCCGAGTCTCTGGAGCCCGAGGAGAAGAAGCCGGCTGCGGCCGCTGCTGCTCCTGCAGGCGCCATCCCTCCGGGAACGGTCATCGGCGACGGGCACATCAAGATCGCCCACGTCCGTATCGACACCCGTCTGCTTCATGGTCAGGTGGCCACCACGTGGACCAAGCAGATCAACCCCAACCGCATCATCGTGGTTTCCGACGGCGTTGCCCACGACGAGCTTCGAAAGACCATGATCGAGCAGGCTGCCCCTCCGGGAGTCCATGCCAACGTCGTGCCCATTAAGAAGATGGCCGAGGTCGTCAAGGACACGCGCTTTGGTGACACCAAGGCCATGCTGCTCTTTGAGAACCCGCAGGATCTGCTCAAGGCCATCGAGGCCGGCGTCGATATCAAGGAAGTCAACATCGGTTCTATGGCTCACTCCAAGGGCAAGGTCGTCGTCACCAACGCTGTCGCTATGGGCGATGACGATGTCAAGACCATCGAGGCTCTCAAGGCAAAGGGCGTCAAGTTCGAGGTCCGCAAGGTTCCTTCGGATTCCTCCGAGGATCTCGACGCCATGTTGAAGAAAGCTAAGGCCGAACTGGCCGCTCAAGCATAGTAAAGGAGGGTCCGATACATGTCCGCGCTTACTATTGTTCTAATCGCGATTATCGCGCTGCTTGCCGGTATGGAAGGCGTTCTGGATCAGTTCCAGTTCCATCAGCCGCTCGTTGCGTGCACGCTTATCGGTCTCGTAACCGGTCACCTTCAGGAGGGCATCCTCCTGGGCGGTTCGCTTCAGATGATGGCCCTTGGTTGGGCTAACGTCGGCGCCGCCGTCGCACCTGACGCCGCCCTGGCTTCTGTCGCATCTGCCATCATCATGACACTTGCCCTCAACGGCGGTGTTACTGATTCCGGCAAGGCCGTTACCGCCGCCATCGCCGTCGCCGTACCTCTGTCCGTCGCCGGCCTGTTCCTGACCATGATCTGCCGTACCCTGGCCACCGCTATGGTCCACGGCATGGACGCCTGCGCTGAGAAGGGCGACTTCGCCGGTATCGAGCGTTGGCAGTA
The DNA here is from genome assembly GCF_003436895.1 of Collinsella sp. TF09-1AT. Classification (NCBI taxonomy): domain Bacteria; kingdom Bacillati; phylum Actinomycetota; class Coriobacteriia; order Coriobacteriales; family Coriobacteriaceae; genus Collinsella; species Collinsella sp. TF09-1AT. Next base: position 39,756 of record NZ_QSRC01000007.1, read on the forward strand.
CGCTGGCATCCTCATGCAGGGTGTTCGTATCGCCATCCCGGCAGTGCTTTTGTGCATCATCCCGGCCGAGGCCGTTACCAACGCGCTTAACGCTATGCCCGACTGGCTGTCCGGCGGCATGGCTGTCGGCGGCGGCATGGTCGCTTCCGTCGGTTACGCCATGGTCATCAACATGATGGCCACCAAGGAGACCTGGCCGTTCTTCATCCTCGGCTTCGTCCTGGCTGCCATCCCTCAGCTCACGCTGATCGCCCTGGGCCTCATCGGCATCTCCCTCGCCCTCATCTACCTTGGCCTTAAGGACCTGGCCAAGCAGGGTGGCGGCATGGGCGGTGGCTCCGGCGACCCGCTCGGCGACATTTTGAATGACTACGAGTAGGAAGGGAGTGATACATATGGCAGAGAACAAGATTCAGCTTTCTAAGTCCGATCGTCAGAAGGTTTGCTTCCGTCATCAGTTCCTTCAGGGTTCGTGGAACTACGAGCGTATGCAGAACGGTGGCTGGTGCTACTCGATGATCCCTGCGATCAAGAAGCTCTACACCAGCAAGGACGACCAGATTGCCGCGCTTAAGCGCCATCTGGAGTTCTATAACACTCACCCCTATGTTTCCGCCCCCGTCATTGGCGTTACCCTCGCCCTCGAGGAGGAGCGCGCCAACGGTGCTCCGATCGACGACGTCGCCATCCAGGGCGTCAAGGTCGGTATGATGGGCCCGCTCGCCGGCGTCGGCGACCCCGCCTTCTGGTTCACCCTTCGCCCGATTCTGGGCGCTCTGGGCGCTTCCCTGGCCCTGTCCGGCAGCATCGCCGGTCCGCTGCTGTTCTTCTTCGCGTGGAACATCATTCGTTACGCCTTCCTGTGGTACACGCAGGAGTTTGGCTACAAGGTCGGCTCTTCCATCGCCAAGGATCTCTCCGGCGGTCTGATGGGCAAGGTCACCGAGGGTGCTTCCATCCTAGGTATGTTCATCATCGGTGCCCTGGTCGAGCGCTGGGTGTCCATCTCCTTCACCCCGGTCGTCTCCAAGGTCACGCAGTCTGCTGGCGCCTTTATCGACTGGGCTAACCTGCCCTCCGGTTCTGAGGGTGTCAAGGAAGCACTGACGATGTATAACTCCATCGGTGCTAACGCCCTTGATCAGGTGAAGGTCACCACGCTTCAGGCTAACCTCGATCAGCTCATCCCTGGCCTTGCTGCCGTGTGCCTGACCCTTTTTGTCTGCAAGCTCCTCAAGAAGAAGGTCAGCCCGATCATCATCATCCTGGCTCTCTTCGCCGTCGGCATCATCGGTCGCGTCTGCGGCTTCATGTAAGCACGCTTCGGCTTAAGACCGAGAGTTGCTAGGCAAGGGCTTTTAAGCCATTGAAACGGACCGCACCCGGTAGGTACACTGGATGCGGTCCGATTGTTTTATTTGGAGGGCGAGGCGCGCATGGCGCAATCTCAGAACAGCACGGTCGATCTGGCAACGCCGGCAACCTGCCTGATGGGTCTTACCAGTCACGGTAACGTAATGGTGGGCAATAAGGCGTTTGAGTACTATAACGAGCGCAATCCCGAGGACTTTATTCAGATCCCGTGGGACGAGATCGACTATATCGCCGCCGAGGTTTTGCGCGGCACCAAGAAGATCACGCGTTTTGCGATCTTTACCAAAGAGAACGGCCACTTTACGTTTTCGACGCGCAATGACAAGGAAACGCTACGCGCGGTGCGTAAGTACATTGACGAGGACAAGCTCGTTCGTTCGCCCGATTTTATCGACGTGACCGCTAAAGGCGCCAAGAGCATCCCCTCCGTCATCAAAAACCTCTTTCACAAAGGCAACTAGTCATTGGGGACGTTCTTAAACGACTAGTCATTAAAGAACGTCGCAGATGACTATCTCGAAGAGCGGCTATGCGCTGCATGGTAGTGGCGCAAATCTGCTACACTAATACAACATGCCTCCGTAGCTCAGGGGATAGAGCACCGCTCTCCTAAAGCGGGTGTCGACGGTTCGAATCCGCCCGGGGGCACCAGAGGAATATCGAGCCCGGTACCGCAGCGGTGCCGGGCTCTTCTGGTCTAAAGGCAGGATTCGGACCGTCGACACCCGCGTCACTCATTTCCCCGCGGGGGGAGTTTTCGAATCCGCCCGGGGGCACCAGAGGAATATCGAGCCCGGTACCGCAGCGGTGCCGGGCTCTTCTGGTTCAATGCCATGTCAAAAATGAAGCGCCCGCTTGCTGGGGGAGCAAGCGGGCGCCTGTGAGCGAATATGTTTGCGGCGAGAGCCGTAATGAGCGGTTGGGTGGCGACTAGTTGGTCGTACCGGAATCGTCGCCCGTGCTCGTGCCCGAACCCGAGCCCGAGCCAGAAAGTGCAACCGTCAGCGTAATCGTGCTGTCGGTGGACTGCTTGCCGGTGGGGGAGACGCCCGTAACGGTGGCATCCTCGTTACCGCTCACGGGATTGCCGTTCTGGTCACAGAAGCCAATGTTATAGAAACCGGCGTTGTTGAGCGCGGTGACGGCGGCAGAGATGCTCTTGCCGTACAGGTTGCCCGGAACGCTGGCCTTGCCGGACTTCTTGGCAATGACGACGGTAATCGTGGCACCGGGCTTCTGCTTGCCGCTGGGGTTCCAGCTGATCACGGTGCCCTCGGTAACCGAGTCGTTCTCCTGGTAGCTCACGTCGACGCCAAAGCCTGCCATATCGAGGGCGTTTCGCGCCTGGGCCTCGGTCATGTCGGTCAGGTCGGGGACGGACGTGGTATCCGGGCCGCTCGAGACCTTGTACGAGATGGTCGTGCCCTTCTCGACTTCCTTACCGGCTTCGGTGACCTGCTCAAAGACCTGGCCCTCATCGGCCTCGTTGGCCTCCTCGGTGGCGTTGCCCTTTAGGCCAACGCTTGCCAGTGCCGCCTCTGCCTGGTCCTTGGTTAGACCGACAAGCTGGGGAACCTCAACCTTCTCGGAGGGCTTGGGGCCCTTGGAGATCACCAGGTTCACCTTGGTGCCTTTGGGCTTCTTGGTGTTGCCGTTGGGGGTCTGCTCGGCAACCTTGCCCTCGTCGACATCGTCGTTATAGCTCTGGTCGATGGTGCCGACCTCAAGGCCTTCCTCCTTGATCAGCTCGACGGCAGTCTGCTGGTCCTTGCCCAGCACGTCGGGCACGGTGACCTGTTCGTCGCCAAAGAGTCCTGTGGCAAAGGCCACCACGATGCCGATGACGGCAACAGCTGCCACCACGGCGGCGATGATCTTGTTTTTGTTGGACTTGGGCTTTTCGACCTCGTAGGAGCCGGTGGAGCCCGAAACCGAGCTACGGGCGGTATTCTGGCCGCTCACGCCCGAGACGGGACGCACCATGGCGCGCGTCTGATCGGAAAGCTCGCGAGTCTTGGTGGCGCCCAGCTCACCGGGGGCACCGATGATGCGCGTGGGCTCCGAGATGTTGACGGCACGACCGGACAGGTAGCTGTTGAGCACCTGACGCAGCTCGTCGGCGGTCTGGAAGCGGTTTGCCGGGTCCTTCTCCATGCACTTAAGGATGATGCGCTCAAGGTCGGCATCGACACCGGAGTTGATCTGGCTCGGCGGAATAGGCAGCTCGTTGACCTGCTTGAGTGCGACCGAGATAGCGTCGTCACCGTCAAAGGGAACGCGGCCGGTGGCGCACTCATACATCACGACGCCCAGCGAGTAGATATCCGAGGTGGGGCCGAGGTCCTGACCGCGGGTCTGCTCGGGGCTGACGTAGTGGGCGGTTCCCAGCACGTTGTTGTCTTGCGTGAGGTGGCTGTTCTTGGCGCGCGCGATGCCAAAGTCCATGACCTTGATGTTGCCGTCGGGCAGCACCATGATGTTCTGCGGCTTGATGTCGCGGTGGATGATCTCGTGCTTGTGGGCGACCGAGAGTGCAGAGCTGATCTGCGATCCGATCTGGGCGACCTTCTTGGGGTCGAGGGCACCGTGGCTCTTGATTCCGCTCTTAAGGTCGGTACCGCGCAGGTACTCCATGACGATGTAATAGGTGTCGCCGTCCTTGCCCCAATCGTAGACGCCAACGATATAGGGGGAGGAGAGACCGGCTGCTGCCTGGGCCTCCTGCTTAAAGCGTGCGGCGAAGGTTGCGTCGCCAGCATACTGTGGCAGCATGATCTTGACGGCTACCGTGCGGTCGAGGACCTGGTCCTGTGCACGGTAGACGGTCGCCATACCGCCTGTCCCCACCTTATCCTTGAGGAGGTATCTTCCCCCGAGGACCCTCTGTTCCATTCCTGCTCCTAACATAACTATTCGCTCAACGATGTGTGTAGTACCTACGATGTGGCCGCTGGGGCCGTGTGGCGCGTTGCCGCTAACTCTTCGGCCGCGGCGCGCCTCGGGTGTCCGATTCGATCATGGGCATCACGCTCCCTGTGCGGCGAGCGCCGCGGTCAGGACGATGCCGGCAATCTTGGCCGCCTTGACGTCGTGTTTGTCGTAATCCTCCAAGGCCACCGAGATGGCGACCGTGGGTGAATCGTAAGGTGCAAAGCCAACGAACATCGAGTTGACGTTGGTGCCGCCGATCTCTGCCGAACCGGTCTTGCCGGCAACCTTGACGCCGGGGACCTGGGCATCGGCGCCGGTACCGGACTGGACGACGGCGAGCATGGCCTGCTTGACCTGGTCGGCCGTGGCAGAGCTGACAGCCTGGCCCAGCGAGCGGGACTGCGTGGTCTTAACCACGGTTCCGTCTGGGGCGAGTACCTGGGCTACAAAGTACGGGTCCATGACCACGCCACTGTTAGCGATGGCGGCGGCAATCACGGCGTTTTGCATGACGGTGGTCTGCGGGCCGGGCGTGTGGTCCATGCCGACAGGCTGGCCGGCGCCGGCCCAGGCGGTCTCCCACTCGGTCATGAGCGACGGGTCGGCCATGATGGAGGCCGTGGAGGTCAGGTCCTGGCCGAGCTCTTGGCCGTAGCCAAAGGCGTTGGTAAACTGCACGAGCGTGTTTGCACCAACTTCGTTTGCCACCTGGCCAAAGACGACGTTGGAGGACACGGCAAAGGCCTGCTGCAGGCTGATGGTGCCGTAGCTCTCGTTGGCATAGTTGATGACCGGTGCGTTGCCGATGTCCATGGAGCCGGGCGCCTGGTAGGTGCTGGTAAGGCTGGCGGTACCGGTCTCGAGTGCTGCGGAAAGCGTAACGACCTTAAACGTGGAGCCCGGCGTGTACAGCGCGTCCATGGCGCGATTGTACATGGAGCCGTCCTCGCCGCCGCCCGCCTGCAGCAGGGCGTCGATGTTGGTGTTGTCGTAGGTGGGCGAGCTGGCACATGCGAGTACCGCGCCGGTACGCGGGTCGATGACCACTACAGCGCCCTTAAAGCCCTTGAGTGCCTGCTCGGCAGCTGTCTGGATACGCGAGTCGATGGTGAGCTTGGCGGTGTTGCCCGGCTGGGTCTGGCCCGCGAGCGACGCGATGGCGTTGTTCCAGCTGGAGTAATCCTTGGAGCCGGTGAGCGTGTCGTTCATGACACTCTCGATGGCGGTGGTGCCAAACTGCTGGCTCACGTAGCCAACCACGTGCGCTGCCAGGTTGCCGTTGGGGTAGGAGCGTACGTAGGTGCCGTCCTCCTGCTGCAGCGACTCGGCCAGCGTCACGCCGTCGGACGTGATGATGGAGCCGCGCTGGATGTACTTGGAGCGGGCGATGGTGTGGTTGTTGGTCGGCATATCCTGATAGTCCTTGGCCTTGATGACCTGGACATAGGTGAGGTTGCCGATAAGGATGGCAAACAGCGCCGTAAAGGCTAGCACCGCACGGGTTAGACGGTTGGCGAGCGCAACGCGGCCGAGCACACCGGATTCAGGCGTGTCGAGCAGGCGACGACGCATGCGCGAGCCGACGGAATGGCTGCCACTGCCGTAGGAAGACGAGGTGGCAAAGCGCGTGCCCGTCGGGGCGGCGGCAGATGCGACCTGATCATCGGTGATGGCGGCCATGGTGCCGGTGCCGGTAAGCTCGGCCTCGCGTCCGGTTGCCTCGTCACCGGCGCGCAGCAGAAGCGCGACGATGATAAAGCTCGCCAGCAGCGAGGAGCCGCCCTGGCTCATAAAAGGCAGGGTGACGCCGGTCAGCGGGATCAGGCGGGTTACGCCGCCAACGATCAAGAAGGCCTGGAAGCTGATGGCGGCCGTAAGGCCCGTGGCACTAAAGGCTGCGAGGTCGGATTTAGCGCGGGCAGCCGTGGTGAGGCCACGCACGGCAAAGAGCATAAACAGGATGAGCACGGCGCCGCCGCCCAAAAGGCCCATCTCCTCGCCGATAGCCGAGAAGATAAAGTCGGACTCGACGACGGGGATGTTGTTGGCCATGCCGTTGCCGATGCCAACACCGACCAGACCGCCATCGGCAAGCGAGAAGAGCGACTGGACGATCTGGTAGCCCTGGCCCTGGGCGTCCTTAAACGGATCGACCCAAACCTGGAAACGCACCTGAACGTGCGACAGGAACTTGTAGGCGCCCACGGCTCCAACGGCTAAGAGCGCAAGGCCGATAACGACATACGAAAAGCGCCCTGTGGCAACGTAGAGCATCAGCAAGAAGATGGTGTAGAACAGCACGGCCGAACCCAGGTCGCGTTCGAAGACGACGACGAGCAGGCACACACCCCACACGGCAAACAGCGGCAGCAGCAGTCGCAGGCGAGGGATCTTAAAGCCCAGGATCTTGCGGTTGGAGATGGAGAGCAGCTCGCGGTTCTCGGCCAAGTAGCCGGCCAGGAACAGCACGATAAAGACCTTGGCGAACTCGCCGGGCTGGATGGTAAAGCCCGCGATGCGAATCCACAGCTTGGAGCCCGAGATCGTGGTGCCGATAAAGATGGGCAGCATCAGCAGAATGATGCCGATAATGCCAAAGGTGTACTTGTAGCGCATGACCACGTCGAGGTTTTTGACCAGTGCAAGCGTTCCCACCATGAGCGCCACCGAGACAAACAGGATGATGAGCTGTGAGATGGCGAGAGCGGGGGCGAGGCGTGTCACGAACGTGATGCCGATGCCCGAAAGTATAAATACGATGGGCAGGATGGCGGGGTCGGCGCCAGGCGCCAAGATGCGCACGGCGATATGTGCTGCGGCGAAGGCGGCGAAGAGGCCGATCGGTACGGCGAGCGTCTCAAAGGAGATGGCAGCGCCCGCGGTGAGGACGTACATCGCATACAGCAGGATGACGGGGAACGCCGAGGCGATGAGCAAGAGCAGTTCGGTGTTGCGGCGACTCATAAGCGGCACTCCCTTTCTAATTCTTATCGGAGGCTTCGGCCTCGGCGGACTGTTCGGCGGTTTTCTCGGAATCTGATTCGGAGGTCGATCCCTGGTCGGTGTTGTCGCGAATCGTTTGCGCGTCGATCACCTGGCGGGTCTGCTCCTCGTCGATCTGGTGGCGGTACTTGGATATCGTGTCCTGCGCATCGTCGACACTTGTTTGCGGAATGCCCGCCTTGAGGCGGTTTTGCGTGTCTTCGGGCAGGTCGGACAGCTTGATACTGGTTTCGCTTTCGAGCCAGTGGAGCTTGAGTCCGAGTGGCTTGCCGGGCAGGCCGCGCCAGACGGCGACATTGCCCTGGTAGGTACCCAGGTAGTACGAGCCGGTGACACCCGTGTAGGCCCAGATGGCAGCCGCCAGCACCAAGACGAGACCTAAGACGACGCCGATGGTGACGTTGCGGCGACGCACGCGTTGCGCCTCGCGCATAACGCCATCGTCAACCAGGTCAACGACTACTACGGTCACGTTGTCGTGGCCGCCGGCGGCAAGCGCCGCGTCCACTAGGTTGTCGACGCAGATTTGCGCGGTTGAGGACTGCGTGGCGATGTTCTCGATATCGCTATCGGGAATCATGCTCGAAAGGCCGTCAGAGCACAGGATCAGGCGGTCGCCTTCCTCGATATGCAGAGTGAAGTGGTCGGCATACATGGCGGGGTCTGAGCCCAGCGCACGGGTGATGACCGAACGGTTGGGGTGGACGCGAGCCTCGTCTGCCGTTATCTCGCCGGCGTCCACGAGCTCCTCCACGTAGGAGTGGTCGCGGGTCACGCGGATGAGCGTGCCCTCGTGGAGCAGGTAGGCGCGAGAGTCGCCCACGTGGGCGATGGCGAGCGTGTCGTTTTCGATATAGGCGCAAGTGGCTGTGCAGCCCATGCCGGGCTTGCCTAGGCCGTTCAGGGCGGCCTCGATTACGGCGGCGTTGGCTGCCTCGACGGCTGCGGCCAGGCGTGCTGCGTCGGCGGACTGCGGGGCCGTCTTGGCAATAGTCTCGACGGCGATGGAAGAGGCTACCTCGCCGGCGGCGTGACCGCCCATGCCGTCGCATACGCAAAAGAGCGGCGACTGCACCAGGTAGGAATCCTCATTGTGCGGGCGCACACAGCCAACGTCGGAGCGGGCACCCCACATGAGTTGCGTGGTGGTGCCGGCATCATAGGTCGAGTCGGTCTCGATGCGCTCCTCGGTCAGGGGCTCAAAGCTCATGGTCGAGCCGGGGTCTTTGAGCTTGGCTTCAACGGCGGCTACGTCGATCTCGGCTGTGTCACCGGGAGAGACGGTGTCGGTCTCGGCGTTTGATTCGGAATCGCCGGTGTCCGAGGAGCCCGACTCCTCGGACACGCGGGCGGTCGACTCGTCGTCTTGCGGGCTGACGTCTATAGGCTCGGGTGTCGCAAAGTGCGACGGCGCGGGCGTGCTTTGCGACTGGGCGGCGGGCTCGGCCACGGCATCGGACTCGCTTGCGGGCGCAGGCTGCGGGGTCTTGGGCGCAGGGCCGTCCTCGGGGGATGGCCCTGCCTCGGGCGCCGGCGTAGACGCGGGCGCAACCTCGGATGACGGGGCTATGGGAAACGCCGGCGCGGCGGGCTCGGGTGCCGCAAACACCGCAGCGCTCTCGTTGATTGCCGCGGCGACGGGCTCTGCAAAGTGAGCTGGCGTCGGGGTTGCTTCTGGCGCTGTGGGCTGATCCGCAGCATGTGCGCCGATGGGCGCCGCTACGGCATTCTCTTCGTCCTCGTTATCGGCGAGATCCGAAATATCATGCGTTACATGCGAAAGAGGCAGGGAGAACACGGTGTCCTCGGGTTCCACGGGTGCGGAGCCCGCCGGAGCGGCGTGGGCCGGTGCAGCTGTGGCGGCAGCCGGTGCCTCGGTCATAGTTGTGGACTTGTTCTCCTCGTCGATCATCGACGGTTCACCTTCATGACCACATCGCCAATCTGGACTTCGTCGCCCTCGCGCAGCGTGGCAGGCTCCACAAGCTGGCGGCCGTTGACGAGCGTGCCGTTAAGCGAGTTGAGGTCCTCGATGATGAGCGCCGGGCCCTGCAGCGAAAAGCGCGCATGCGAGGCCGAGACGAACGGTTCGTTGATGCAGATGTCCGAAGATGGCGAGCGACCGACGATGACGGGGCCGAGCATGTCTACGTGGATGCCACGGATGCCGCGCGGGCCCTTGTCCACATCGATCGTCCAGATAGCCGAGTCGCGGCGCTGTCCGCGCACAAGTCCCACGCCGGTCTTCATGACGGCGAACAGGAAGATATAGAGCAGGGCGACCAGGACGATGCGGCCTGCAAAAAGGACGATATCGATGTTCATAAGCGACTATCCCCTAAATTCAAAGGTGCTCAGGCCAAACGTCAGCAGATCGCCGTTGCGCAGCGGGCAGCGCGTAATGCGGCGGTTGTTGACGAGCGTGCCGTTGGTGGAATTGAGGTCCTCGATCGACCAATCCGAGCCCGTAAAGGTGAGCTGGGCGTGGCGGCGCGACACGTTGGGGTCGCGCAGGGCAATATCGGAAACTGAGCGCTCGCGACCGATAGTCACCTGTGCGGAGGTGATGCTATGGCTCTCGCCGCTCACGACGTCGACGAGCTGGGCGAGCGGGCGCTGCGGGGCGCGAGTGCTCGCCATGTTGGAGGCGATGCCGGCTGCGGTGCCTAGGCCCACGGCGGCACCGGTCGCGGCGGCTCCGCCCATGCCGGCAAGCGCGTCGCGCGAGACGGTCTGCGGCACCGGGATAGGAGCGGCGGGGTCGGGGACGCTAGGCGCGAAGGGATCTGCTACGGCAAGCGGGTCGGGAGCGGCGGCGCGAGGCGTCGGCTGCTGCTGGGGCATGGCGGCGGGGCGCTGCTGCTGCGGGGCAGCAAACTGCTGCTGACCGGCGCGCGGGGCGCTGGCGGCACGGCTTGCCGCGGAGTTGTTTTGGCCCAGACCGTTTTGATAGGCGCGCTCTTCTTCGTACAGGCGGCCGAGCGTGGGGGCATCGACGTTCTCGGCAAAGACCGAGAACTTGCCGGCACGCAGCTGCGGATCGATCATAAAGCGCACGAGGGGCTCGCCGACAAAGACATAACGGCGCTTTTCGGCCTGCGCCTTCACGAACTCGCGGACCTCACGCGAAAGCTCGGGGTAGAACGGGGCGAGCATGGGGTCGTCGTCGGCGGCGATCAGGATGGTATAGAGTGCCGGCGCCGTGTTGACGCCATTGATCACCAGAGTCTGATCCTCCATGTCGCGAGCGGCCTGCTTGGCAAGCTTCTTAAAGGAGAACGGGGCACGGGTGGCACCGAAGATGCCGGCCACGTGGTCCTCGAAGATGTTCAGGAAGTTCACGAAAGATCACTCTCCGTATAGGTTCTTTGGTATCCGAGCATATATAGGCATATCCCAACGATTATAGAGGATAGGGTTCCCGCAACCGCCGCCTTGGCGACGACCGCGGCTGCAAGGCTGGCAATTTCCATATGGTGTGCAAGACAGGACGCCGCTGCGCAGCCGATGCCGGTGAAAGCGATAGCGGCGATTGCGGCAAGGTTTGAGCCCTGATCGGCACGCTTGGCATGGGCATTGAGCAGCGCAGATGACGCTGCGGCAGTTGCCGTGACCAGCACAAAGGCAGCCCAAAGGAGCGGGTCTCCCAGCGCTGCGGCAACGTTACCGAGCCCCAGCACGCCTCCGGCTGAAAGCGCGACCGTGGCCAGACGGGCAAAAAGCGCGCCCATGCCCGTTGCCGCGGCGGCGCTTGCCGGGCCGAGCCAAAATGACGCGACGCCGGCGGCGACCCCAGCTGCCAGGAAGGTGTTGCCGGTCAGACAGCCAAGCGCGAGTGCACAGGTGAGCGCGGCGCTCGCGGCAGTCTCGGTGCGACCCCAGGCGATCCACCAACCGGACATGGCGGCGGCAAAGATCACCGCGACGGGCAACATCGACAGGATGCCCTGTGCCTGCATGGTGGCGTTGGCCATGAGCACCAAAAAGCCCACGGCCGAGATGGCCGAGCCAATCTGGGGGGCCAGGCCGGCCGCCGCTCCGATCGCGATAGCCGCAATGACCAGGCCGGGAAGCGCCGCGACCCCAGCCGTTTGCATCAGCAAAAAGCTAAAGGTGCCGCACGCTAGCGCCGAGATAGCGCGCATGGTGTAGTCGCGCGCATGGCTCCAGCGCGTGCCCGCCCAGCCGAGTGCGGGGTCGACCTCGATGGCGTCGTCCTCGTAGTACGACGGCTCGATATCGTCGAGCTCCTGCTCGTCATCCGAAAGCTCGCCAACCATTTGCTCCAAGCTGCGACGGCCCTCGCGTACGCTGCCCAGACCGGCAAGGAGCTGGTCGCAAAATGCCTCGATGCTGCTGGGGCGGTCCTGCGGCATGGGGGAGAGCGCGCTCATGAGCGCGCTCTCGGCTCCCGGGGGGAAGTGTGGTATCAGCTCGCTGGGATAGGTGGCGCCGCCGATGATACGGTCGAGCGAGTCGGCGGGCGTGGCCGCCATAAAGGGAGCGCTGCCGCACAAGCCCTCATAGATAACGCAGGCAAGGGCAAAGACATCAGCGCGTTCGTCGACCGTGCCGGTCTCGATATCGAGCTGCTCGGGCGGCATGTAGCCGATGGTGCCGCCGCGCGAGCCGCCAAAGCCACCGGCGGACGACAGCCGCGCCATGCCAAAGTCGGTGAGCTTTACATTGCCCGAGTGGTCGATGAGCACGTTGGCGGGCTTAATGTCCAGGTGGAGTACGCCATTACTATGGGCGAAGGTGAGCGCCTGGCCCAGGGCATCGGCAATGGCCGCGGCCTCGTCAAAGGTAAGTGAGTGGCCGTCCACGCGATGCAAAAACTCGGCTAGCGACATGCCATCGACATATTCCATAACCAGGTAGGCATAGGCGGTGTCGTGCGTAAAGTCGATAACCTGCACGATATTGGGATGTTGAAGCATAGCGGCAGTGTGCGCCTCGCGCAGGACATCCATGATGTCGCTGGCGGGCATGCCGGAACCGTTGATAAGGGGGATGCGCTTAATGGCGACGCGGCGGCGCAGGTGCGTGTCGCGGCAGATCTCGATGGAGCCAAAACCGCCGGTCGCAAGCGTCTCGAGCGGCTGGTACCGCTTGAGCAGCTCGCGAGAGCTGGTGCCCTCCAAAGGAACGTCCGGCGAGAACCGGGCGGTATGTTGCGAGAAAAGCGGCATGGCCAACCCTCGTGCGTTTAAAGTTCGTTTGCGAGCGGCGGGCGCGGGGCCAAGCCGTTCGCGGTGGCATAGATGCTGCTAGTGTAGCACGCTCGGGCAGATGGCGAGGAAACGGGGATGAGGTGGCCCGATCGGTTCGGGTCGTTTCGGCTCGTTCGGAAAGTGGGGGACCGGTTTTCAACCAAATAATGGGATGCGCTTTCCAAAGGGGGCAGCTTGCGGAAGCTGCATCCCAGAATAATGGCCTGGAACGGGACGGACTTTCCGAACCGGCGCTCAAAAGGAAACCGCATCCCATTTTGGAGCGGGGACTGCGGACAAAAGCTGGACCGTGATCTGGCTCGGATTGGAGTTCGCCTGAATCGTTGATGCTGGCTGGTGTGGGAACAGAGATAAACGAGCGGCTCGAGCGATATAATGACACGCTATGGAGGCCATATGCTTTTTTCCCGCCGTTCTGCTACATCTGCCTGCGCCATTGCGCTTGTCGTAATGGCGGTCACCCCTTATCACCGGTTTTCATCTTCAATCGGCCTGGCGTCAGGTGCAATGACCTGGCTCGTTATCCTGGGCGCATGCCTCGCCGCGTTTGTTCATGGTGCTGCGCTATGCAAGGGGGGAATGAGACGGCCGAGGCATCTCGGTGCTATCGGTGTTTTCCTTGGTGTTATTGCAACGGTTCCCGAGTGGGTTGACTTGGCCTTCTATGCTCGCGGAGATTCTATTCCATTCGTGTTTGCACCGATCTGGCTGTTGCATGGCGTTTCGTGCGTCTCGTGCTTTGCTGGGGCGTTGCTCCTCTCATATGTTATTTGGGACACGGCGGGCTCTCCTTTGACGCAGGGGGCGACGCCGACCGACGAAAGAGAGAATCGTCGCCTGCAGAACGCGATTTTTACAGAAACAATAGCCGTCCTGTCTTGCCTGCTGTTTTGCTGTCGAGTTTCATGGAGAATTGTCCCCGAGCCATGGGGGATACCCTCTGTTTCGGCCGCATCAATTGGCCTTGCGCTTTTAATTCCGTTGGTCTATCTCGCATTGGCTGTGGCCCCGCTGTTTCGCTGCTCCCGCGCCTTTGGTCGGGGGCAGAGCGACGTGTTTGCCCGTTCTGTGCTCGTGGCAGTCCCTATTGGCCTTGTTCCGGCTGTTGAGGCGGCATACTTCGCAAGCGATGCCGCGATCATTGCATTGCTTGCGATGGGGTCTGCTATCGCCGCTGCCTTCGTATGCATGTTACTAAGGAGAAAACGGGACAACAATTCGGATATCGCCCACGCGTCTGACCCATTCGATGCGGAGGCGTTTTCTCCTGCCCTGTCGCCTAGAGAAGAGCAGTTTGTTCGACTGCTGCTCAAAGGGAAAACGCCGGCGGAAATTGCCAAGGAGACGGATACGAAGCCATCGACGGTGCGAACAACGCTTCATCGAGCATACGGGAAGGCGTCAGTTGCGGGCTCACGCGAGCTCGTGGCGTTGTTTGCGGGTGAGGGTGATACTGTAGGGCCTGAGCTGCCGCAGCGGCATGCTGACGATATGTTGGCATCAGCTCGAACGCACCGGCTGTTTCGATACCTGCTCACATTATTTTTTATCCTCCTTGCGGCTGGCCCGTTGGTAATGGCGGATAGCGATTGGGGATCCGGTGTTTCGTGGGCTGTCGCTTTTTCTCTCTCAAGCTATGCATTGGGTCTCGGACTGTTTCTGTCGCTACGCTACGCGGGTGGAAAACCGAATCGTGAAGCTGCGCTGGATAGAGCAGGTGAGGCGATTGAGCTCGGAGGTCCGTGCATGTGGGCGATACTGTCTGCTGCGGAATGGTCTTTTATCTATATCTCGGCATGGAGGTGCATACGCGTTCCGTTGATGGCTGTGCCGGTCCTGTTTTGCGGCGTGGCGTCTACAGCTTCGCTCGCTGTTGGGCTGCGTCCGTTTAAGGTGCATGCCCGTGCTCGGGCTATCGTGCCATTGGTGTCAATAGGTGTCGCTGCTTCAATCTATGCGGCCAGTAGGGGGCGAATTCATGGGTTCGTGGTGCTGGCGGGGATGCTGCTCACATATGTAGTGCTGCGAAGCTGTCCGCAGCGCAAAATGTTTGGGGTATGGATGCTTTGCTTTGGGGCGACGGCTCCTGTCTGGGTCGTCTTGCTCAACATGGCGCAGGATCTGATGGTTTTCGAGCCGCTGTTCCTTGCGTCGCTGTTGGGGCATAGTTCGGCTGTCAATGTCGTCGTGGCAACGGTGGTCGTCTGCTGGTCTGTGCCCATGTTCGTCACGCACATCGCGCTCGCCCACTCGGTTGAGAACGAGAGGGCCGTCTTGGAGTACCGTGCGAATGGGTTCACCGAAACGGCTCGCGTGCGCCAGCTGGCTTTGCTTACATCGCGCTCCCTTTCTGATGTTCAGTCGCAAATTTTGCTGATGACGGCAGAGGGCGCAACGACAAAGACCATTGCGGAGGACGTAGGTTATGCTGCATCTACGGTGCAAGCGTTGCGATCCGCATCTTATCGCCAGTTGAAGATCAAGAACAAAGCGGAGCTTATTTCATTGTTATCGCAGGTGGATAACGTGTAAACGCCTGGATTATCAACTCAATAGCGAGTGTTTACAGACATCTTTCTCCATTCATGCAAAGGTTGCCGTGCGTCGACGCATTGTTAACCGCTTTTGATTGGGGCGAGATCGAGTGCTGCTGCTCGGCCTGGCCAATAGGAGGGTGATGTCGCTTGAATGGAAATCTATTACGACACGAGTTATCCAAGATATTTGGAAACCCTTTATTTGCGCTGGCTCTTATTTTGGCGACTGTAATTTCGATGGCGGTTGCCATTGAGGCATGGTGGACGCTCGAGACTGAGCGCAAGCAACTGTTATCTTTTGGTTACGGCATTGGTCTGCAGTCTCAGACATATCTCGGTCAAACACGTGAAAGTTGCTTTGGTAACTGGATTGTTGTGAGCGCGAACGCGCCACTGTCTGCGTCGGTGTTTTTCTATGCACTGCCCCTGCTTGCAATGTTGGCTGGATCTTGGTCGTGCCTCTTTGAGCGTTTGAGTGGTTATGACATGCAGATATGCACGCGCGTTTCCAGAAAGGCGTACGTGAACGTAAAGATGCTGTCTGCTTTCCTCTCCGCGTTTACAGTGACTGCCATTCCTCTGCTCGTCAATTTCCTGATCGTCTCGATGCTTTTTCCTGCGTATCTTCCTCGGGTCGATGAGTCGACTTACGTAGGACTTTACCTGCATAGCTACTTCTCCGGTCTATTTTATTCGCATCCTTTGTCACATGTGCTCGCATACACGCTGTTCGATGCTGTCACGCTCGGGACTTTATCCATGGCTGTAGCTGGCTTCTCAATTTTGTTTCGTAGCAGAGTCAAAGCGATAATTGTCCCGTATCTGCTAATGGTTGCGTGGCATTTTGCAAATGGCTGGATCTTCGGCGTAATGGCTTGTGTGGGGTTTAACTGCAATATCCTCAACAGCATCAGGTCGGAATCGCTGAATAACTGGCCAGACATTCGAGCCGGTTTTGCGGAAATCATATTATTGACCCTTGCTTCGTTGGCTTTTTCTGGGGCGTGGAAAAGACGCGAGGTGGTCTGATGCTGTTTAGGCTGGTCACCGCGGACCTGAGGACCGTTTTGAAGAAGAACATCATTACCTTTATTGCGATTGCGGCAGTGACCGTTGCGAACCTGGTGTACGCCTACGGTTTGTCTTCTGTGTATGGGGTCAGGACGGATACCTTGGGGTTTGCGGACAATCTTGCGCTCGTGTTTGCCGGATCTGCTCCGTTTGAGCCTAGGCCCGGGGTCATGTTTGTGCCTCCGCTAGGATGGCTATTTCTCATTCTGCTTATTCTCTATGCAACACTCGATTATCCCGCCGAATCGTTGCACGGGTTTGGTTTGCAAACGCTTGTCCGATGCCAGGAGAGAACCCTTTGGTGGGTCTCGCGTTTTATCTCAGTGGCGGCGATAACGGCATTTTCGCTGCTCGTAGTGGTTTGCTCTGTTGTGATTTGGAGCTTGATGGTGAGCGTCTCGTTCAGCGCGGTCATCCATGGCGAGTCGCTTCAGCTGGCTAATTTGGCGCCGTGGTTTCTCAAGGCGAGCGAAGCAGGTGCACTGCCGTTTTTCGCAGGTCTCTTTCTTGCTTTTGAGGCGCTTGCGTTTGTGCAGGCAACGGTTGGGCTTGTGCTTGGGCCGTCAGTTTCATTTGCGGTTGTAATGAGCTACCTGATCTGTTCGGCATATGCGCGGCATTGGGCGCTGCTGGGAAATGCCTTGATGCTGTTGCGCTGGGGTGGAATCGTCAAAGAAGGAATTGCGACGGGCTCGAGTGGCTTGTTTTCAATCGTAATTATGTCGTTATGCCTATCGTTGGGTGGACTGTGGTTTCGAAGGGCCGACCTTATCGAAAAGAGGGACAAGATATGAGTGTGATCGTTAGGGACGTATCGAAGCGCATGGGCAAAAACGATGTCGTGCGCAACGTGTCTATCGAGGTTGATCCTGGGACTGTGGTCGGGCTTCAGGGGATAAACGGTTCGGGCAAGACCATGCTTATGCGAGCGGTCTGCGGATTGATTAGACCTACCGAGGGCGAGATCGTTATCGATGGTCAAAGACTTGGGGCGGATATCTCGTTTCCGCCGAGTCTTGGGATGTTGATAGAGGCTCCTTCCTTTTTAGGATATCTGTCTGGCTACGACAATCTGGAACTCATAGCTCAAATCAAGGGCGTTGCCACCCACGAAGACATTCGCTCCGCCCTGCGGCTCGTGGGGCTCGATGCAGACGAAAAAAAGAAGTTCCGAGCATACTCGCTTGGGATGAAGCAGCGTCTGGGGATAGCTGCAGCGATTATGGAAAAGCCGAAGTTGCTTGTTCTCGATGAACCAACGAATGCCCTCGACGAAGCAGGCGTGGAAATGCTCAAGCGTGTTGTGGCGATGGCGGCATCAACGGGTCGCGAGGTTCTTCTGTCTAGCCATGACGGAGAGGTGCTCGAGGAGCTGGCCGATCGGGTTTACTGCATGCGCGACGGTGCCGTTGTGGAAGTTCGGGAAAGGTCGTGAGCGCGATGAAGAAGACCCTGTGGACGAGAAGATCGGCGCTCGCGCTTTTTTGCTGTGCTGCTACCGGCCTTGCGGGCATGAGGGTGAGCGTCGTTAACAGGAATCGGACAGTTATTCCTGAGAAATATTACGCGGAGGGCGAATGGCTCTCGATGGATGGAGCGTTTCTGGGATCGAAGGATGTGGTGACTGATGGGTATTCGTTTTGCATAGATGGAGCAGAACTACTCACGCCGCGCGAGTATCTCAAACGAGCACATGACGATTATTCAAAATATGGCACCGTGGATACGAAAACGAGACTGAAGGATGCCGACATCACGTGCGTTATCGCCGTAAAGATGCGTGTCAGAAATAGGGATAATATCGACGGTGGAATCAAAGCGTATGTTTGGCATCTGGTTCCGGAGTCTGCGCCAAACTATGATTTTGTAGTCAATACCGATCTGATAACGCAAGCCATGCCGGTCCTTGGCGGCTCTGCTGCGTTTGCCGTGGAGGTTGGGGCAGAAAACGAGTTGCTCGTCCCATTTATGATGCAAAACACCAACGACTATTTCGAAGATTACGAAACCGTCCGTTTTGAGAAAGCATTTCCCGGGACTTACACGATGAAGATGACCGATCTGCCGGAGCGAAGGCTCTTAAGGCTTGAAGTGAAATAGCTCGAGAGTTAGGCAAAACGGGTCCATCGGCAGTACGCGCGCCCGATTTCAGGCGCCCCGACCCGGAATCGGGCGCGGGACGAGGCACCTTCGGTGTCGGCCAGCCTAGCGCCTCTTCTTGCTCTTCTTCTGCTTGCGCTGCTTGCCCTTGTCGCCCTGGGGCTTGTCGGTCTTGTCGCCCTGCTTGGCCTCGGCGGCAGCCTTCTCGGCCTTCATTTTCTTCTTCTTGGTCTCGATGCGGAGCTTTTTGTTGATGCGCGCCTTCAGGAAGGGGCCAAACTGCTCGGCATCGCCGCGAACAAAGGTGTCCTTGGGGATCGTCACGCCCTGGTCGGCGAACATGGCCACAAAGATGCGCTCGCCGTCGAGTACGTGGTCGAGCTTCTCAAACGGGAAGAACTGCGACTTGCCGCTCTTGCCCCAGACCATCAGGCCGTCTTCGTTGGCGGCGACGCGGCGATAGCGGCCGCCCATGGACTCGTCGGCCTCGACGGCATCGATAAAGTCGCGGGCGAGCGTGTGGTGCAGGTTTTTGCTCCACCAGGCCAAAAAGGCGCCGAACACGATCAGGACGACGCCAAACTTGATCCAGTTGCCGCCGGCCACCAGCATGCCAACGCCCAGCAGCGCGGCAATTGCCGCGGCGACATACAGCGAGCCGCGACGCCTGGGCGAGGCGACCAGACGGGCGAAGTCGGTGACGAGGTCGTTTTCGTACTGGTACTCGTTGAGGTACAGGATGCCGTCATCGGCTGCTGCCTGCTTCTCGAGCGCGACCTCGATCTGGTCGGCTGCTTCGGAGGGAACGAGGTTACTCTCTGCATCTGCCATGCTCTTTGGACTCCTATCGCGGCGGGCTCGCCGTACGGGTTATTATGAATGCAGTATGCCGTGCGACCGCATGGCCGTCGCGGCAACAAAACTCAGTATACCCGGGGGAGCACCCATGGAATCGTTGTACCGAAAGTATCGCCCGCTCACCTTCGACTCCGTGGTGGGCCAGCAGCATATCGTCTCGACGCTCGAGCACGCCATCACCGAGGGGCGCCTGTCCCACGCCTACCTGTTCTGCGGACCGCGCGGCACGGGCAAGACCACTATGGCGCGTATTCTTGCCAAGGCACTGCTGTGCCACAATGCCGAGGCAGCGCGCGCCGAGGGCGCAAGCGGCTGCATGCCCGACGGCACCTGTGAGGAGTGCGAGCTCATTGCCGAGGGCAACCATCCGGACGTCTACGAGCTCGATGCCGCAAGCCGTACCGGCGTGGACAACGTGCGCGAGGAGATCATCAACTCCGTCAACTTTGCCCCGGTGCGCGGCAAGTACAAGATCTATATCATCGACGAGGTCCACATGCTCACGACGGCGGCGTTCAACGCGCTGCTCAAGACGCTCGAGGAGCCGCCGGCACACGTGATCTTTGTGCTGTGCACTACCGACCCGCAAAAGATTCTGGAGACCATCCTCTCGCGCTGCCAGCGTTTCGATTTCCATCGCATCGGCAACGAGGATATTGAGCATCGCCTGGCATACGTGTGCGAGCAGGAGGGCTTCGACTACGACGATGAAGCGCTCGCCATCGTGGCGCGCCATGCCAAGGGCGGCATGCGCGACGCGCTCTCCACGCTGGAGCAGCTGAGCGTCTTTGGCAACGGTTCTGTGCATGCGGACGACGCCCGCTCGCTTTTAGGCGAGGTTTCGGACCAGATTCTGGGCGAGTTTTCCCGTGCCATTGCCAATCGTGATGTCGCCGATCTGTATGGGCTTATTCGCGCGCAGGTCGAGGAAGGCAATGACCTGCTTGAGCTGACGCGCGACCTGGTGGCGCACGTGCGCGACGTGTACGTGGCATGCGTTGCCGGTGCTCGTGCCGAGCTGTTTGAGGGCGGCTCCGAGCAGGCCGAGACGCTTGCTGCTGAGGCTGCTGCCTTTGGCGGGCATCCGGCCGACCGCCTGGCCCGCGTGCTGACGGTGCTCGACGATGCTGCGCTGGAGATGAGGGGCGCGAGCGACGTACGCCTGGTGCTCGAGATTGCCTGCACGCGTCTGGCACGTCCCGAGGCTGATTTAACGATTGAGGCATTGGCCGAGCGCGTGGCACGTCTGGAGGCCATGGTTGCCAACGGCGCCGTGCCGGCGAGCGTGGCTGCTGCTCAGGCCGCCGCGCCTGCAGCATCCGTACCCGCTGCTGCCCAACAGCCGACGCTCATTTCGGGCGCCCGTGCTGCCGCTCCGGCGGCATCCGCTGCCCCTGCTGCTACGTCCGCGCGCCAGGGTGGCATGCCTTGGGACCGCGGAGCTGCTGTTCCGACTGCCCAGCCTGCGCCCCGTTCTGCGTCCGTGTCAGTCTCCAAGCCTGCAGCGCCTGCGCCTCAGCCCGTTGCGGCCCCCGCGCCTGCCACCGCTCCGGCACCTAAGCCCCAGTCCAACAATGCCGCCCAGGTTGCCGCCGCCGGTGCTGCCGAGACGCCCGCGGTCGAGGATGCCGGAGAGCTGCAGCGCAAATGGGCCGAGGTTGTCGAGCGTGTCAAGGCGCGTCAGGCTTCCTACGCAGGGCTTTTGCTCAACGCCCGCGCCACGGCCGACGACGGCTCCAAGCTCACGGTCTCGTTCCCCGCGGGCTCGACTTTTGCCATTAAGATGCTCGGTCGCGCCGATACGCAGTCGGTGGTTCTGCCGACGGTCTGCGCGGTCTTCGGTCGTCGTACCGTCGACTATGTCCTGGATGGGGGTGGCACGCCGGCTCCTCAACATGAGGAGCATTCTCCATCTGCACGGGCTGCGGCATCTGCGGACCCGCAACCCGTGTCCTCGGCGGCCCCTGCATCCTCGAGCGCCAGCGCAACGCAGCCAAAAGCAGCACCGGTAGCGGCACCGACCCCGTCGGCGCCTAAACCCGTCACGGCCAAACCGGCTGCTCCGACACCCGCGCCCAAGCCCGCCTCGCCCGCGCCCAAGTCATCCGACCTGGGCAAGGCCCCCTGGCTGCGCTCGGACAATCCCGCCGGCGCTCCTGCCACGGGCATGCTCCCGACCGAGCCTGCGCCCCGCGCTCCCGAGCGCGCGTCCGCTCCCAAGGCTCAGCCGTCCGTGCCGTCTGCACCGTGGGAATCCGAACAGGTACCCTACGACGACGCCATGGTTGGCGGTTTTGCCGCCGACACGGGCGGGGACGATCTGCCCCCGTTCGACGTGCCGGGTGCGGCGTCCGCGCCCAAGTCCGCTGCAACTACCCCCAAAGAGGAGGACGCTCCTGCAGCTCCCTGGGAGTCCAACCCCGGCGCCGGCAGCCCCTTCGGCCATCAGGGTGCAGCCCCGAGCATCCCGCAGACCGAGGACGAGGCCAAAGCCCTCATCCGCAGCGTCTTCGGCCAGTCCACCATCTTCAAGCCGGTGGAGTAGCTGCGCAGGCGGGTATACTGCTCAAGAAGAGAACCCCTTGCCCGGGCGCATCTGTATTTCGGACATGTGTAGTGTGGTGCCGCGCATCTCGCATTCGAGCAGACAGGTACGCGACGGTCGTCCTAGGGTGCTGAGGTCGACACGATACGTCGCACGACTGTCTGTGTACTCGACTTGCATGTCGTTGGCAACTGCTCCGATTGTCAAAAAAGAGCCTGGCTCGGCATCAACAATCTTGGAATCTTTTATCTTGACCTTGAGCTCTTGGTAAAGGGACGGGCTGTTGTAGTAAACGGTCCGGGTCCCGTCGGTGCACTCATCGGTCGCTTCCCATTTGACGACGGGCTGGTCCGAGCTGGCTATCAGCAGTTCTGCTCCAAAGGCTATAGCATGGGTGATGACAACCAGTAATGCCCAGCCGACAAAGAGATAGAGAACCACATATGCAACGGGGTGTTTTGAGCGGATGTTTTGGAGCGCGTCGGGGGCATTCATGGGGGCACCTCCAAATTGCTGTCTGTGACAATCAAATTATACCCTGCCATCATGAGCGCCGCCTCGAGCAGCGGTTCGGCATTTAGCCATTTAGTGGTACGCAGAAAATGTCGGATTCCGGCTCTACAAGATTTAGCTTTCAATAATATGCAGATGCGAATTATTCAACTTCGCATAATCTTTGGGTGCGGCTTGCACTCCAGGACATGTATATCGACTGAGGGAACACGTCCGCCCCGCTCGCTGGCCCCGCGCCGTGGTACGATTTTTGAGTTTGAAAGTCCCGCCGTGCTCCGGCTGCCCTTGCAGCTCGGCGTGCGGCCGCACGTAAAGGAGCCATCATGGCCGGTATGAACATGCAGCAGATGATGAAGCAGGCTCGCAAGATGCAGGAGCAGCTTGCCGCCGCGCAGGAGAACCTCAAGTCCCAGACCGTCGACGCCTCTGCCGGTGGCGGCATGGTCAAGGTGACCGTTAACGGCGAGATGGAGCTCGTCAACCTCACCATCGATCCCGATGCCCTCGATCCCGAGGACGTCGATATGCTGCAGGATATGATCATGGCTGCCGTCAACGAGGCCGTTCGCGGCGTCAACGAGCTCGCCAACAAGCAGATGGGCGCCATCACCGGCGGTCTCAACATCCCGGGCATGCCGTTCTAAGACGCGCATATATATGAGTGCCAACCATAGCCTGCAAAAATTGCTCGATGAGCTGGGTCGCCTGCCGGGCATTGGCCCCAAGTCGGCTCAGCGCATCGCCTATTACCTGCTCGAGGCCGATGCCGAGGAGGCGCGCCGCTTGGCCGAGGCCATCCTGGAGGTTAAGCAGGAGGTTCATTTTTGCAGCCGCTGCTTTAACTACGCCACGGCCGACGAGTGCTCCATCTGCCAGGATTCGATGCGCGATACCACTCGCATTTGCGTGGTGGGCGAGCCGCGCGATGTCCAGGCGATTGAGCGCACGGGCAGCTACCATGGTCTCTACCACGTATTGGGCGGCGTGATTAGTCCCATGGACAAGATCGGCCCCGAGCAGCTGCACATTCGTGAGCTGCTGGCACGCTTGGGCCACGAGGACATCCACGAGGTCATCATCGCCACCAACCCCAATATTGAGGGCGAGACCACGGCGAGCTACCTGGCCCGCACTATCAAGCCGCTGGGCGTCGAGGTGTCGCGTCTGGCAAGCGGCCTTCCCGTGGGCGGCGACCTGGAGTATGCCGACGAGCTTACGCTTGGGCGCGCCATTGAGGCCCGTCGCACGATTTAGGTGGCGAGCCTGCTCCTGCCGTATGTTATCCTCGCGACGCACGGGGTAGCCATAATTTCCCCGTGCGACTGTAAGTTTGTTGTGCAACAAAGATGCTTTGTATCCGCTTATCGCATGGATGCTTTCATTCGCATCCTTAATTTGCCCATTCGTTTCGCAACCTTTTGGGTTCGCTGATACACTCAAATATGGATTCGAATGAATGCGCCGCTCCCGAGCGGCGTGTTTTTGTTGGAGGAGAACGCATGCGGCCCGGTGGCACTCAGACAAAGCGCGGCGCCGCGGTGCGCATGCGACGCCGACTGGGCTTGGCGCCGCGGGCGTACGCACTGCTGTCTTGCTCGCTGGTGCTGGTCATAGCTGGCGTTTCTGTCTATGGCATGACCGTGCCGTCCATGATGCAGGCGCATGCCGCACGCGAACCGCGCGTGGGGCATGAGGTCAAAAGTGACCTGGGCACCACGACTGGATATGCTTGGGTAAGTGTGGTCGCGCATATTGTGTTTGGCACCGACGATGCGGACGGCGCCGAGGCCCCGGACAACGAAGTCACGCTTGCCAATGGCAAAACCATCGTGCTCACCAACACCAAGATCATCGATCGGTTGTCCAACAATAGCGTGGCGGCAACGGTGAGTAAGGTCGAGCAGCAGAAGGAGCAGGACGCCCAGCAGTCCGGAAAGCCCGGTAGCTCGGATACTTCTGGCTCCGGCTCGGATTCGTCGAGTTCGGGCGGCGGCTCAGGATCGGGTTCCTCTGCCGGAGGGTCTGGAAACGGCGGCTCGACGGGCGGCAACACTGACAACGATGCAAACTCCGGTGGCCTTTCCGCTGCTGAGGAAGAGAGCATTCACAGTTGGCTTGTGACCAAGTACAACATGCTCGACGGCTATGTTTCTCGTGCCAATGACGTGGTCTCGACCTATAACTCTACGGGAGATCCCAGGCCGTGCGACAGCCTGGTCGGGGAGATGTTTGTCATTCGAGCCGAGTTCGGTCGTCAGACATTCTCGCCCCGGTCAAAGTGGTATCAGCAGTACGCCAATCTGTGGGGCTGTTACACCAACCTATGTCAATGGGTCGGCCATTACGGCGATGATGACGTCGCGCTCGGTAACTTCAACAATAACGTGGCGGCGCTTGCCCTATGATGACCGATCTTGCATCCACCACACCACAATCGCTCGGTCGCGATCCGATGGTCGGCCTGCGCCTGGCGCGTGTCGACGGGTTTGAGCCGGCCATTGCGCTCGGTCAGGACGAACTGCCTGCCTATCTGCGTCGTTTTACGATGCTGTTTGCCGACGATGCCACCATGCGCCGTGGCGGTATCGGCCGCGTGACGCGTGCCGTCAACGCCCAAGGCGAGGCCGTGGCGCTCAAGCAGCTCATCTTGCCGACGCGCGATGAGTTTGACGACGATGCAACTCACGAGGCGCTGGTCGCCAAGTTCAAGGCGGCGTTTCGCGAGGAATACGAATGCCATCGCGCCCTTTCGGGCCTTAAGGGCTTTCCCCGCCTCTATGGCTGGGGCGAGGTCGACGGTGTGCCTGCAATTGTCATGGAATGGGTCGAGGGCGAGACGCTCGCCCGCTTGCGTTCGCGGCTCGCCGTGGACGATGCCGGACGCCTGTCGCCGCTTGTGGCGGCGCGTTTGGGTCGCGACCTGTTCGATCTGCTCTGCCGTATGAGCCTGGTGGGTGAGGGCTTTGTCCATCGCGATATCTCGCCCGCTAATATTATGGTGCGTACGGCGCGTCTACCGCTTGACCGGCAGCTTGCCGAGGGCACCTTTGACCTGTGCCTGATCGACTTTGGCTCGTCTCTGGCGCTTGAGCCTGCGTCGGCCGTTGCCGGTGCCGGCGGCAAGGCGTCGTTTACGGAGCGCTATGCCACGCTGCGTCGCGCGACGGTTGCCTATGCCCCGCCCGAGATGCTCACCGACGATATTCCCGACCTGCGCGCTTTGCGTATGTCGCCGGCGATCGACGTCTATGCCGCGGCAAGCACGGTTTACGAGCTCATTGCCGGCGTCGCGCCATACGAAGCCGTGCCGAGCACTTCGGGCGCCTCGGGTTCGCGCAAAAAGACGCGCGACATCGCCAGCCCCTACCGTCTCAAGATGGACACGCAGCCCGACTATCCCATTGGTGCCCATGCGCCCGGTTGCGATTTGACTCAGTTGCTTCGTCGTGAGCCCGATGTGGCGCTCGCCGCGGCCGAGCAGGCCCAGCAGCTGGGGCTTGAGCCGGATTCCGAGGAGCTACGCGATGCGCTGGCGTTTGTCGATGCTCAGCTGTTCGACGTGGTGATGGCCTGTCTGTCCAGCTCTCAAAAAGATCGTCCCGAGCCGGCGGCGGTCGAGGCGGCGCTCTCGGCGTTTTGTGACCACTATGCGCAAAATGTCGGTCGTTCGCTCCGTGGCGAGCCGCTCACGCCGTGCCCCATGGATGCGTCCGGCCGCGCGGTTCGTCGCGCGCTGATGGTCGGCGCGGCGGTCGTCTGCGGCGTGGTTTGGGCTGTGGTCGTGGTTTCGGCCGCGCTGCTGGCATCGGGCGCTCGCGTGACGGCGACTTTGGGATCGCTCGTGTGGTCTGGGTCGCTACCGGGTATTATTGCCGCACTGGCGTTGGCGCTGCCAGGCATAGCCGGCGTTGCCGCGGGGGCACTTGCGCGCGATCGGCGCTCGGGGTTCCTGCAGGGTGTGCTTGCGCTTTCTGCCTGCGAGGTTCCGGTATTGGCTGTGGCTGCATGTAGCGTATTTTCTCAACGCGCCGTGATGGGCGGCCTTGTTGCCGCTCTGATTGCAACCTATACGCTTACGTGGTTTTTGTTTGCGATGGGCTTTGCCTTTGAACTTCCCGTTTCGGCACCGCGACGCACAAAAGCCCAGATGGCGACTCCGCTTGCTGGTGGCGCCGCAGCTGCCCGCACTTTTGGCGGACCTGTCGAAGTATCGTCCGATTCTATTTCTACGACCAAGGAGGACTAGGTCATGGCATCTCAAGCTGAGCTCACCCCATGCGGCGCCA
Source organism: Collinsella sp. TF09-1AT (assembly GCF_003436895.1). Taxonomy (NCBI): domain Bacteria; kingdom Bacillati; phylum Actinomycetota; class Coriobacteriia; order Coriobacteriales; family Coriobacteriaceae; genus Collinsella; species Collinsella sp. TF09-1AT. The sequence goes on from NZ_QSRC01000007.1 coordinate 66,208, forward strand.
TGTTTGATATCTTTAAGCGCGCGGCGCATCTGAGCCATATCGAGCTGTGTGGCTTGGTGCTTTCGTCCCGTCCGCTCGCCGATGGCCGCAGCCCGCAGAGCCGAGCCGCCGATCGCTCTTGGGTTTCCCGCTTTATCGTTCGCGCGCCGGTCGGCACGCTTCAGCAGCGCTACTTTGCCGAATACGGTACCTCGGCTGCGCGTATTATGTCGCAACTGGCCCTGCGCCAGCGCAATCCCATGGACTCCACGGCTGTAATCAATATGGTCTGCGGTCCTGCAGGTGAACCGATGGTACGTGCGCTCGAAGAGTGCCACCAGGACACGAATCTCTATCGCAACGCGCTCGATCGCCTGTCCCAGGCGGCGGAACTCATGCCCGCCGAGCGCGCCGAGGCCGTGCTGGTGCTGTTTGTCGCCGTCGGTTGTTCGGCGGATGTGCGGTCCTCGGTGAACTATGCCATCGACTACGCGCACGCGACCTGTGGCGGAGGCACATCCACGCCGCGTTCGCTTGGCATGTCGATGACCGCGGGCGAACGTGAACCCGCCCCGGCGCACCCTTTGGGCTTGCTGCGCATACAAAACAGTTTTGTCGTGAGTGCCCCGCGCTGGATTCAGCCGAGTGAGCAGGGTGTTGAGATTGGCGCGCTGGCCACTGGTGAGGGCGATATTACCGACGTCGGCGACGATGTCTCGGCCCGCCATGCCCATATCTGGTGCGATGCTCAAAATATCTGGCACGTCGAGGACTTGTCGTCCACCAACGGAACCGTGGTGGTAAACGGGGCCACGCGTGTCTGCATTCAGGTCGAGCCCGGTCGTTCCGCCCAACTCAATCCCGGCGACGAGCTCAAGCTCGGCGAATCCACTACCTACGCCATCCTCTTCGGTGCCCTCTAGCCGGCAGATAGGGACGCTCCTTTTCTGCCGGCACTTGGGGACACTCCTTGGCGCGCCAGAGCCAGTCGCCCGGGGATGGAGGGGCCATTTTGGCCCTTGGCGGTCACCCAAGGTAAACCTTTACCGCCCGCCTATATTTGACGAAATATAGCTTGGCGGCGGGGTACAATAAACCCGCATGCGGATTTCCGTTGCGGGCGCTTCCCATCGCCGGGGCGTGCCCGGAAGCATCCGGCATGCGGCCTTTGCGGCGCTCGGTCATGTGCAAGACGGGCGGTCGAGTCTGTGGGGTGCATCAGCTGCCCCTCGCCTCGGCATGCCTTCTCTCCACGCCATGTACCTGCTGCTCAGTCTGCCTGCCAGATGATGGAAGCAACAGCGAAAATCCCATCACGCCAACATCCCGGCGATCGCCGGGGCCTGTATACCTATATGAGAGGAGAGGGGTATATGGCGCGTAAGTTTAAGTCTATGGACGGCAACGAGGCGGCCGCATATGTTTCGTATGCGTACACCGAGGTAGCGGGAATCTATCCCATTACGCCGTCCAGCCCGATGGCCGACCATGTCGACCAGTGGGCGGCCCAGGGTCGCAAGAACATCTTCGGCACCCCGGTCAAGGTCGTCGAGATGGAGTCCGAGGCAGGTGCAGCCGGTACCGTTCACGGTTCGCTGGGTGCCGGTGCTCTGACCACCACCTACACGGCTTCTCAGGGTCTGCTCCTGATGATCCCGAACATGTACAAGATCGCGGGCGAGCAGCTCCCGGGCGTCTTCCACGTCTCCGCGCGTTGCGTCGCTTCCCACGCCCTGAACATTTTTGGCGATCACTCCGACGTCATGGCCTGTCGTCAGACCGGTTTCGCCATGCTCGCCGAGGGCAACGTCCAGGAGGTCATGGACCTCTCGCCGGTGGCTCACCTTGCCGCCATCGAGGGTAAGACCCCGTTCCTTAACTTCTTTGACGGCTTCCGCACCAGCCACGAGATCCAGAAGGTCGCCATGTGGGACTACAAGGATCTGGCCGAGATGTGCGACATGGACGCCGTCCAGGCTTTCCGCGACCACGCGCTCAACCCTGAGCACCCGCACACCCGCGGCAGCCACGAGAACGGCGATATCTTCTTCCAGAACCGCGAGGCCTGCAACAAGGTCTACGACGAGCTCCCTGCCGTCGTCGAGGGCTACATGAAGAAGATCAACGAGAAGCTCGGCACCGATTACGGCCTGTTCAACTACTACGGCGCTCCCGATGCTGACCGCGTCGTCGTGTGCATGGGCTCCTTCTGCGACGTGCTCGAGGAAGTCATCGACTACCTCAACGCTCACGGCGAGAAGGTTGGCCTGGTCAAGGTTCGCCTGTTCCGTCCGTTCTCCATCAAGCACTTCGTCGACGTTCTCCCCGAGACCGTCCAGAAGATCGCCGTCATGGACCGCACCAAGGAGCCGGGGTCCATCGGCGAGCCGCTCTACCAGGACGTCGTCTCCGCTCTCTACGAGGCTGGCAAGACGGGCATCAAGGTCGTCGGCGGCCGTTACGGCCTGGGCAGCAAGGACACGCCTCCCGCGTCCGCATTTGCTGTCTTTGAGGAGCTCAAGAAGGACGAGCCCAAGCGCGAGTTCACCATCGGCATTGTCGACGACGTGACCAACCTGAGCCTGCCTGAGGCCGAGGATGCGCCCAACACCGCAGCCCCCGGCACCATCGAGTGCAAGTTCTGGGGTCTGGGTGGCGACGGTACCGTCGGCGCCAACAAGAACTCGATCAAGATCATCGGCGACCACACCGACAAGTACGTCCAGGCCTACTTCCAGTACGACTCCAAGAAGACCGGCGGCGTCACCGTCTCGCACCTGCGCTTTGGTGATTCCCCGATCCGTTCGCCGTACTACGTGACCAAGGCCGACTTTGTCGCCTGCCATAACCCCAGCTACATCGTCAAGGGCTTCAAGATGGTCCGCGACGTCAAGCCGGGTGGCACCTTCCTGGTCAACTGCCAGTGGAGCGACGAGGAGTTCGCCGAGCACATGCCCGCCGTGGCCAAGCGCTACATCGCGAACAACAACGTCAACGTCTACCTGATCGACGCTATCGACCTGGCGGCCAAGGTCGGTATGGGCAAGCGCACCAACACGGTGCTCCAGTCCGCCTTCTTCGCGCTGGCCAAGGTCCTGCCCGCCGAGGACGCCCTGCAGTACATGAAGGACGCGGCTACCAAGTCCTACATGAAGAAGGGCCAGGCCATCGTCGACGCCAACCATAAGGCCATCGATGCTGGCGCTACCGCCTTCCGTAAGTTCGAGGTTCCGGCCGACTGGGCTACCGCCGAGGATGCCGCTCCCGTCGAGCTCTCCGAGGAGACCAAGTCCGCCATCGCTCAGCAGGTCAAGAACCTGCTCGAGCCCATCGATCGCATGGATGGCGACAGCCTGCCCGTTTCCGCCTTTGTCGATTGCGCCGACGGCCAGTTTGAGCTGGGCGCCTCCGCATACGAGAAGCGCGGCGTCGCCGTGGTCGTTCCCCACTGGGACGAGACCAAGTGCATCCAGTGCAACCAGTGCGCCTATGTGTGCCCGCATGCCACCATCCGTCCGTTCGCGATGACCGAGGACGAGGCTGCCGCCGCGCCCGAGGCTACCCGCACGCTCGACGCTATGGGACCCAAGGCCAAGGGCATGAAGTTCACCATGGCCGTGTCCCCGCTCGACTGCATGGGCTGCACCAACTGCGTCAAGGTCTGCCCCAAGGGCGCCCTCGAGATGGTTCCCACCGAGCAGGAGATGGACCAGCAGCCCGTTTGGGACTACATGGTCGAGAACGTCTCCGAGAAGAAGGAGCTCATCGCGGCCAACGTCAAGGGCAGCCAGTTTAAGCAGCCCTACCTGGAGTTCTCGGGCTCCTGCGCCGGCTGCGCCGAGACCGCCTATGCACGTCTGGTGACCCAGGTCGCCGGCGACCGCATGTTCATCTCCAACGCCACCGGCTGCTCCTCCATTTGGGGCAACCCCGCTGCCACCGCTCCTTACTGCAAGGACAAGGACGGTCACGGCCCGGCGTGGAACAACTCCCTGTTCGAGGACAATGCCGAGCACGGTCTGGGCATGGCCGTGGGTTATGAGGCCGTTCAGCACAAACTGATCGCCGCTACCCAGGACATCATCGCTGCCGATGGTCCGTCCGATGAGCTCAAGGCCGCTGGCCAGGCTTGGATCGACTCCGTCAACGATGCCGAGGCCTCCAAGACCGCTGCCGCTGCCTACGTTGCCGAGCTCGAGAAGTGCGGCTGCGACGCTTCCAAGGCGATTCTCGCCGACAAGGCTTACCTCACCAAGAAGTCCTTCTGGATCTTCGGCGGCGACGGCTGGGCCTACGACATCGGCTTCGGTGGCCTGGACCACGTCCTGGCTTCCGGCCACAATGTCAACGTCTTCGTCTTCGATACCGAGGTCTACTCCAACACCGGTGGTCAGGCCTCCAAGGCCTCGAACCTGGGCCAGGTCGCTCAGTTCGCCGCTGCCGGCAAGGTGACCAAGAAGAAGTCCCTGGCCGAGATTGCCATGAGCTACGGCTACGTCTACGTGGCACAGGTTGCCATGGGCGCCAACCCGGCTCAGACCCTCAAGGCCATCCATGAGGCCGAGGCCTACGACGGCCCGTCCCTCATCATCGGCTACAGCCCCTGCGAGATGCACTCCATCAAGAAGGGCGGCATGCAGAACTGCCAGGCCGAGATGAAGAAGGCTGTCGAGTGCGGTTACTGGAACCTCTTCCGCTTCAACCCCGAGGCTGCTGCCGGCAAGAAGTTCTCGCTCGATTCCAAGGAGCCCGCGGGCGGTTATCAGGAGTTCCTGATGAACGAGGCCCGTTACGCTTCGCTGACGCGTTCCTTCCCCGAGCGCGCCGAGGAGCTCTTCAAGGAGAACGAGCAGGCCGCCATGGATCGCTACCAGCACCTGCTGAAGCTCAAGACGGTGTACAACGAGGCCTAGGTCTCTCACCGCAGGATCTGAGGGCTGACCTTCGCGGACGTCCTCGGACATGAAAGAACCCCCGCTGCGCACTTCGTGCGGCGGGGGTTCTTTCGTCCTGCGGAATGTCCGCGAAGGTCAGCCCTCAGATCCTGCTACGACTACGTCCTCGGATTGTGGGGCTGAACGGGGGGCGTGGTTGGCAGGGCCTTTTGTCCCGGTTGCTGTTTCGCGGCATTGCCGCGAAACCACGCGCTTCTCTGGGTATAGAGGGGGAGCTGATAACAAGCAACGCCTTATTGGAGTTGTTTTGCCAGTTCAAAAGCCCATCAATGATCTTACTGGGTGGCATTAAAACTCCTAAATGACAAAAATTGGTAGATAGGATTGCCCCTATAAGTACAAAAATTGGCAGTTAGAAATGACCCAAATCATACAGAAATTGGCAGATAGCGAAGATTCGCTTAGGTCTCAAAGCCATCGAACCGGCGCGGTACCATGCAAAAAGGCTGGGGACGCTGTTGCTTGCGTCTCCAGCCTCTTGATTACTACTTTGGGCCCCGTGATGGGGTGTGGTTGGTGCTGCTAGTCCGGTTTACCTTGTCTCGCCGGTTTCGGTGCGCAGACGGTAGCCGTGGACCAGGTCGCTGATGGCCGGCCAGGGAATCTGGCGATCGACCCAAAATTGCAGCTGGACCAGATAGCGCTCGGTGGCGCGGGTGAGGGCGGCAAACTGCTCATGGGTCTCGACCTGGGCGTAGAGGTCGCGGCTGCGGGCGAGGACGGCGGTCGTATCGTCCATCTTGCCGGTGACGTCAAAGGCGCCCGAGAACCAGTCGCACAGGCGCGCGGCGCTGTTGTTGAGGGTGGCCAAGTCGGCGGTGTTACCGTTGACGTTCTCGGCTGCCTGGGCGCGCAGGAGCGAAAGGGCGTCGGCAGCGTTCATGCAGTAGCCGACGGTAAAGTTCCATACTGCGAACTCGCGGCCAGTGTCGAGCTTGCGGCGACGCATATAGTCGATATCGCGCGGCTCCTCAAGCATCATTTGGTCGGCAAGGGCTTCTAGCGAAGTGGTGTACTCTGCAAGGTCGAGTACAAGCAGGGTGTCGATACTCATCATATTTAGGCCTCCGCTTCGATCTCGACGATTTCGTTTTTGATGTACATGCCCTGATTGTCCCAAATGTTGCGACAAGCGGTGGCAAAGCGCTCGCGGTCGGCCTCGCAGATGCGGGCAAACATGTTGCAGGTGCCAAAAGGCTCGCAAACATCAAAGAAGATACAGACCGAAGACCAGCCGCCGTACCAGCTCACCGCACCCGCCGGCTCGTTAAAGACGGGATTCTCGATGTGCTCGTAGTTGGCGATGGGGCCCGATACGGGATAGGTCACCTCGGTATCGCAAATCTTTGCCGAGAAGATGCGCGACTCGACCGGACAGGACGCTTCGAACAATCTGCATGCTTCGGGCGCTTTGTCCCAGAGCATGTCGGCGAGAAACGTCTCACCATTCAGCGCAATCTTGAGCATTTTTGTCATAGTAAGGACCTCCTCAATCCGTCGCTCAAGGGGCTCGCTGGCGGATAAAGGAGAAGACAGCCACGGGGTCGCCGAACCCAAACTTCACGACAGATGCCTGCCGCCCCAGCCCGTGCTGTACTTGGCTAAAGTATCACGCCTTGGGAGCCGAAGCAATATCCCTGTTTAGATTTTTTTGGACGCTTGGGCACAGCGCAACTTGTTCACAGTCGCTTACCGCAGGGTGAAGCACGATCGACTATCCTTTTTGTTGGATGAAAAGCCCCATGTTTTTGCAGGGATGCATACTCGTCCTATAAGTGCATAGAATCTCGTATAGTGCGAGTAAGATATTATGCTGTCCGTTTTGTGTTTAGCAGAGGTATAGTTTGTATAATCCAACATAATCCTTGCTGTATTCAAATAAAGTCGCACGTAAATGGCGTAGATATGTCTGAGCTGGGGTTCTGTACGCTGAGCGGATAAAAACGACCGTTCACCGCTCCACTATTTTCAAAATGAATAAAATGAGCGATAAAGAGAATATAAACCTTAATAAACTCGCGTATCGCACGGACGCGGGTTATTAATGGGTTGTAGGCCTTTTACAGAAAGGATTCCAGCAATGTCTAAGCCTCTTGGCAAGCCCGATCGTATTGTCGTCGCCCTCGGCGGCAACGCCCTCGGCAACAACCCCGTCGAGCAGATCGAGGCCGTGAGCAACACCGCCCACGCTCTCCTCGGTCTCATCGAGCAGGGCAACGAGATCATCATCACCCACGGCAACGGCCCGCAGGTCGGCATGATCCAGAACGCCTTCGCCGCTGCCCACGACGCCATCGGCACCCCCGAGATGCCGCTGCCCGAGTGCGGCGCCATGTCCCAGGGCTACATCGGCTACCACCTGCAGCAGGGCATCGGCCGCGAGATGCACAAGCGCTACAAGCGTTGGCACGCCGCTACCGTCGTCACCCAGATCGAGTGCGACCCGGATGATCCCGCGTTCAAGAACCCGACCAAGCCGATCGGCCCCTTCTACACCGAGGAGCAGGCCAAGGAGTTCATGGCCGAGGATCCCTCCAAGGTCTTCGTTGAGGATTCCGGCCGCGGCTGGCGTCGCGTCGTCGCTTCTCCCGATCCCAAGAAGATCGTCGAGGCTGACTCCATCCTCAACCTGCTCGACAACGAGTTCATCGTCATCGCCTGCGGTGGCGGCGGCATCCCCGTCGTCCGCGACTACGAGAACAAGGGCTGCTACAAGGGCGTTCCCGCCGTCATCGACAAGGACCTGGGCGGCGAGCTGCTGGCCGAGGACTGCGACGCCGACGTCCTGTTCCTGCTGACCGCCGTCGAGCATGTCGCCATCAACTTTGGCAAGCCCGACCAGGAGGAGCTCGAGGACCTCACCGCCGACGAGGCCGAGCGCCTGGCCGACGAGGGCCAGTTCGGCAAGGGTTCCATGGAGCCCAAGGTCCGCGCTGCCATCAAGTTCGCCCGTTCCCGCAAGGGCCGCACCTGCATCATCGGCGCCCTGGACAAGGCCGCCGAGACCATGGCCGGCCTCTCTGGTACTCGCATCCACGAGTAGTCTCTACTCTGTTGCCTCTCTCGTGGGCGCCAGGCAAAGCGCCCACAAACTACCTCTCTTCATGAGCCCCGCAGTCCGCTCCGACTGCGGGGCTTTTGCTATTCACCTAGTCATTGGGGACAAACCCGGCACTTGGGGACGGTCCTTTCCTGCCGGCAGCTTGGGACAGTCCTTAATAGTCATTGGGGACGTTCTTAAACGACTAGTCAAACAAGAACGTCCCCAACGACTACTCATTTAAGCCTGTCCCCAATGACTGCCCAATGGCTGGGAAGGCGCATCCCACACCGACGCATTGCCTTCGGGCCCTCTCCCCAGGCTCTCCATAGCTCAGCTGGACTCCCCGCAACCTGTTCCGAGTTGGCGGAACGAGCGCGACGTGGAGTGTCATTCTTTACCGCGTTAGACTAGACGCAGGGAAAGGAGGAGGACATGGATGCTCGCGTCAAGCAGCTTGTAAATATGATCGAGGACGCTCAGCCTGTCGCTGTCGCGGTACTTGCCAAGCGTCTCGAGGTAAGCGAACGCGCCGTGAGAAACTATATCCATCGCGCAAACGACAACCTTGCAGGGGTTGCACGCATCGTTGGCAGCAAGGGGCAGTATCGTATCGATGTTGCACGTGCAGATGAGCTTGCTCGCTTGCTAGACGGTGCGGCTCTGGCTCATCCGGGCATTCCTGATACGCGCGACGGCCGTGTGTCCTTCCTTCTTAACGACCTCCTCATGCGGTCCCAGTGGGTGACGATTGAGGAGTATGCGGATTTACTCTACGTTTCGGCGCGAACTCTGTCCAATGACATGCGTCTGGTAGAGCAGAAACTCGCCCAATTTGACTTAACGCTCGAAAAGCGCCCACGCTACGGAATCCGCGTTGCGGGCGGGGAGTCGCAACGGCGCCTGTGCCTCGCCTCGCTGGTGAGGCCCGTGTTGCCCGACACCGACGATGCAAAGCTCGCCGAGCGCCTGCGGGCCATCGCCGCATGTGTGGACGATGCCCTGACGGCCTCGCCCGTCACGGTGAGCTCGCTGGCATCCCGCAATCTCATCATGCATCTTTACATCGCTCTTGGCCGCATCGAGCAGGGCTGCTATGTCCCAGCTGCAGAATCGGACGTTCAAAAACTGGAGGGAACGCGCGAATACGCCGCGGCTTTCCAGATTGCCGCAAACATCAAGGATGCCCTGGGCGTGAGCATGCCCCGAGAAGAGGTTGCCTTTATCGCAATCCATTTGCTCGGCAGGGGCACGGGCGTGCCCGAGAAGGGCTCTGCCGTTATCTCAGATGAGATGTGGGAGATTGCTTCCGAGATGGTACGTGCGGTCAACGATGAGTTTAGGTTTGACTTTAGCGGCGATCTTGAACTTCGCATGAACCTTGCTCGGCATATCGGCCCTCTGGGCTATCGCCTTGAATATCACATGCATATGGATAACCCCATGCTGCCCGATATCAAGACGAGGTTTCCGTTGGCCTATTCGATGGCAGCTGGCACCTCGCAGGTACTCGAGCGTCATTTTGGCAGCCAGCCCTCTGATGAAGAGCTCGGCTACATCGCCATGGCATTTGCCCTGGCCCTCGAGCAGCAAGCCGACCAGCCGCGTCGCAAACGCATCCTGATCGTGTGCGCCTCGGGAGCGGGAAGCGCCCGTATGCTAGAGCACCAGTACCGCAAGCAGTTTGGCATGTATATCGATTCGATTGAGACATGCGATGTCGCCCGCGTGGGAACGCTCGATTTTTCGCACATCGACTACGTGTTCACAACGGTGCCGCTCAACGTCAAGTTGCCCGTGCCCGTTCGCGAGGCCGATTTCTTCTTGGAGACGAGCGATGTCAACGCTATCCGCAAGGTGTTGAGCGACGACACTGCGCAATCGGACTCCGTGAGCTCTTTCTTTAGCCGTGCCCTGTTCTTCAACCGCGTTGAGGCGTCGTCGAAGCAGGCCGTTCTCCGATATCTCTCCGAGCGCGCCGTCGAGAGCGGCCGTGTCGATGCCCAGTTTGCCCAAGAGGTCGCCGAGCGCGAGAGCGCGAGTGCCACCTCGTTTGGCAATGGGGTAGCCATGCCCCATGGGATGCATCCCTTGAGCGCCGAGGCCTTTGTTACCGTGGGCCTGCTCGAACATCCCATTCTTTGGGACGAATACGGCCATGAGGTCGATATCGTCTTTATGGTGTCGTTTGCCCGGTCGGGCGGCGATGAGGCGCGGATCTTGAGCTCGCTGCTCGCTGAGATCTTTATGGACCGCCAGGGGGTCGAGCGCTTACGCGAGCGCCGGTCCTGGCATGAGCTGATGGCGCTTGTGCAAGCGCATACGGCTTAAGGCTTCTTTTGTCGAAAACCCTGCCTGCCTGCAATAAACCTCGAGGATTGCGGGTGGGAGATAGGCGTTTCGAATATTCAAGTACAAACCAAACATCACGGGAGAGGAGACCGTTATGGACGATCAGGGAACCGAGATGGTTTCGTTTCAGCTGGTCGCTGCAGCGGGAGAGGCGCGCAGCCTTGCCTTCGAAGCCCTTGAAAAGGCAAAGGCGGGGGATTTTGACGCTGCCGCCAAACTCATGAAGCAGTCAAAGGATGCGGGAATCAAAGCTCACCACATCCAAACGCAGCTGCTTTCGACCGAGGCGGCGGGCGAGCATCTGTCGGTGGATGTGTTGCTGGTCCATGCTCAGGACCACCTCATGTGCTCCATGCTTGCTCAGGAGCTCGTGCAGGAGCTGATCTGCCTGTATGAGCGCACTGCAGCCAAGAACGCCTAACGGCGTGCGGCGACTATCCAACCAATCAATGCGAAGGGAATCCCTTATGAAGATCCTTCTTGTTTGCGCAGCTGGCCTGTCTACAAGCATTCTGATGAAGAAACTCGAGAAATACGCGGAGCAAAACGGCATCGAGCTCGATATCGATGCGGTGGGTATCGGCGAGTATCAGGAGACCTGCGCCGATTATGACGTGCTGCTCTTGGGGCCGCAGGTGTCCTACCAGCTCAACACCGTCAAGCAGGGGAGCGGTAAGCCGACCGCGGTCATCCCCGCACAGGACTACGGCATGGGCAACGCCGCCAACGTGCTGGCACTCGCCCAGTCGCTGTTGGGCTAGGAGGCGACTATGGAAAAGTTCATGACCCTGCTTCAGGAAAAACTGACCCCTATTGCCAATTTCTGCGGCGCCGAGCGCCACTTTGCCTCCATGCAAAAGGGCTTTATGAGCGCGATCAGCTTCATCTTGGTCTCTGCCGTCTTTATGATCATCGCCAACCCGCCGGTCACGGCCGACCTGGTGGCGCGGGGCGGGTTCTGGTCCGTCTTTGGCCCTTGGCTCGATTTTGCCACGGCCAATAAGCTCACGCTGCTCATCCCGTTCAACATGACGATGGGCATACTGTCGGTGATCGTGACGTTCGCAATCGCCTATAACCTGGCGGGCACCTACAAGATGCCCAAGCTTAACGCCGGTATGACCTCGCTGGTGATGTTCCTGATCGCCGCGGCGCCGTCGTCCTACTACCAGCTTGCTGATGAGTCCGTGCTCCAGGCGGTCCCCTGCACCTATCTGGGTGCGCAGGGCCTGTTTACCGCCATCATCGTTGCCCTGGTCTCCGTCGAGGTCACGCGCTTCTGCCAGACCAAGGGCATCACCATCAAGATGCCCGATGGCGTGCCGCCGTTTTTGTCCGAAACCTTTGGCGCCATCGTGCCTATGCTCGCCAACATCCTCATCTTCTTTGGTGGCAACCTGCTGATCCAGATGATCGATCCCACGCTGTCCATCCCCTCGGTTATCGAGAAGCTGCTCGCTGCCCCGCTTTCCGTCGCAGTTGACTCTGTGCCCGGCGCACTGCTTATCTGCTTCATGACGCTGCTGTTTTGGTGCTTTGGCGTCCACGGCAACATGATCGTGATGCCCATCACCGCCCCGGTCACGCTTGCCGCCTTTGCTGCCAACGCCTCGCTCTACGCTGCTGGGCAGCCGCTTGAGTTCCACCCGGTATTCATGTCGATGGTCATCAACCTCATCGGCGGCACGGGCAATACGTTCTCTTTTGTGGCGCTCTGCGCGTTTAGGGCAAAGTCGCAGCAGCTCAAGGCATTTGGCAAGGCATCGATCGTGCCGAGCTTCTTCCGTATCTCCGAGCCCGCGATCTTTGGCGCACCCATCATCTTCAACCCGATCCTCATGGTTCCGTTCGTGCTGGGCGGTATGATTTCGGCCCTGCTGTATTGGGGTGCAATCTCACTGGGTCTTGTCTCTAACTTCTACATCTTGGTGAGCGGCACGTTCCCCATCTTCGTTCAGGGCTTTATCCAGTGCCTCGACCCGCGCATCTGGGTATTTACGATCGTTTTGATCGTGGTCATGGCTGTGGTCTGGTACCCGTTCTTTAAGGTGTACGACAACCTGCTCCTGGCACAGGAGCAGGAGAACGCCGCGGCAGCTTCTGCCAAGGATGCTGAGTAGCATGGGTTACTTTGACAGAACGTCTGCTGCCGGTATGCCCGAGGGCTTTTTGTGGGGCGGCGCGCTCGCTGCCAACCAGGCCGAAGGGGGTTGGAACGAGGGCGGCCGCGGTATGTCGCACTCCGACCTGATTCCACAGGGTCCCGACCGCTGGGATGTGATGTTTGGCAGGCAAAAGCCCGTGGATGATCCGGACAGGCTGTATCCATGCCGTTGGGGCAACGACTTCTTCCATCATTGGCGCGAGGACGTCGAGCTCTTTGCCGAGATGGGCTTTAAGTGCCTGCGTCTTTCAATTTGTTGGAGCCGTATTTTTCCCACAGGGATGGAGGCCGAGCCCAACGGTGAGGGCTTGGAGTTTTACCGTCAGGTATTCGAGGCGCTGCGCGAGCACGGAATCGAGCCGCTCGTGACGCTGTCGCACTACGACTATCCGTTGGCTCTGGTCGAGCGCTATGGTGGCTGGCAAAGCCGAGAGATGATCGAGCGGTATGCGCACTACGTCGAGACCGTCGGACGCGCGTACCAGGGCCTCGTGCGTTATTGGCTTACGTTCAACGAGATCAACAGCGTGGCGCTGTCCTATCTCAACGCGGGTGTCACGCTCGAGGATGAGCGTGACCGTGCAGCCGTGACCGCGGCGTTCTCGCACCATATGTTTATGGCGAGCGCTCGCGCTGTCGAGATTCTGCACAAGATCGATCCCGCAAACAAGGTGGGTTGCATGATCGCTGCCGGTGCGACCTATCCGTACCGTTGTGCGCCCGAGGACGTATGGCTTGCGTATGAGGAGGACCGCGGCCGCTACTTCTACACAGACGTGATGGCTGCGGGCGCCTATCCTGCTTGGAAGCTGCGTGCACTCGAGAAAGAGGGTGTTCACGTGCCCTTTGAGCCGGGCGATACGGAGTATCTGGCAGAGCATACGGTCGACTTCATCTCGTTCTCGTACTATTGCTCGCGCTTGGTGTGCGCCGATGATCAGGTGATCGCCGAGAAGGCGGAGGGCAACGTGTTCCCGACGCTGCGCAATCCGTACCTCAAGGATAAAGAGACTGCCTGGAAATGGCAGATCGATGCGCTGGGTTTGCGCGTGACGCTTGCCGGCTACCACGATCGTTACCATCTTCCGCTCTTTATCGCTGAGAACGGTGTGGGCGGACTCGATGCGCTGGAAGACGGCAAAGTCCACGATGCGTATCATATTGATTACCTGCGCAGGCATATTCTTGCGCTGCGCGATGCAATTGTCGAGGACGGTGTTGACCTGATGGGATACACGCCGTGGGGCTGTATCGATTTGGTGTCGGCCTCGACGGGGCAGATGAAGAAGCGCTATGGCTTTGTTTATGTCGATGCCGATGATACGGGCAAAGGCACGTTCGATCGCTACCGAAAGGACAGCTTCTGCTGGTACCAAAAGGTCATTGCATCAAATGGCGAGGACTTGAGTTAACTCTTGCAGGTCTGTTGCCCCCGCGGTCCGCTTCGGCCGCGGGGCTTTTGCTATTGAGGCGGCTGTTCATGAGGAGCATTGCAGACTGCGGAAACCCGGCACTTGGGGACGTTCCTTTCCTGCCGGCAGCTTGGGACAGTCCTAAAAGGCCGCATCGATCAACTGCGGAAAGCACATCCCAGAATGAGCGTCCAACATGGGGTGCGGTTTCCCTTGAGGCCCTCAATCGGAAAATGCATCCCAGATTTTTGTCGAAAAGCGGTCCCTAGTTTCCCAAACGGGCCGCTAACGGAAAGCGCATCCCGCTATTGGGCCCCAAAGCAGGATGCGCTTTCCGTGCCGGCAGTTCCAAGCAGTTCGGGATGGCCCTTTTTGTCTGCTCTCGGCCGGCGTCCGTAAGACTGTCCCCAACGACCACTCGTTTAAGTCTGTCCCCAATGAGTGCCCAATGACTAGTAGTAGGCCCACATGGCTTCGACTTCGTTGAGGACCTCTACGACGCCCCAGCGACGGGCGCTGCGGCTGGCCGAGTTGGGGTCGTAGACGCCAATCTGATTGGCATCGTCGATGCCGTAGAGCACGATGTAGTGGCCTACGTTGGTAAACGTACCGGGGTGCACTGCGGCGATAACGGGCGCACCCGAGCGAAGTGCTTGGGTAATCGATTCACGATCGTTATAGAGCTGTGTTCCGTTGAGTCCCAGCTGCCACGCACCGCCTGTCATAAACGACCACTCGGTGGCACCAGTGGGGGCGTAGTTGCCGGCTTCGGCCAGCGCGCATATATCGACCGGCGTCTTATCGGTGTGGCCGGTCTTAAAGATATAGACCATGGCGAGGCAAGTGGGACCGCAAGCGTTTTCGCGGATAGTGCCACCGGCATAGGACAGCTCCGACCATGCGGGGTCAATTTGGTAGATGTGGGGCATGGTACCGGCCTGCCATTGCGAGCGTGGGGTCGAGAACGCAAAGGAGTAACCGGGCGCGACGGGAGCTTTAAGCAGCTTGTCCTCGGCAGTGGGCTCAAGACCGGCTGATCCGTGGGAGATACAGGATCCCAAAAACACAAAGACGAGGCAGGCGGCGATGGAGCAAAGCGCAAGGCGTAGGCGGCGGGCCGGAAGCACGTGGCTTGTGGTATGCGACGCGGGGTGAGGGGCGGAATTGCCGCGATCGCGTTGAGGTCGCGAAAAGGAGCGTTTAACGTAGTAGTCGGTCTTACGGCGATCGTAGCGGCGCGGCTGCGATATGTCGGTCTGGCGTTGGCGTGTGCTCGTACTCACGCGGTCTGACTGCTGCACGGTACGGCTTTGTTGCCGAGAAGAAGCCCCGGGCTGCTCTTGGGGGCGCTGCTGGTTGCCGTTGTCGGAGGTGCTTCTGGGCGTTGGCGTGGTGCGGCCGGCAAGGCGCACGCTTTGTGGCCGTTGGTCGCCGTCATTGTATCCGTATACCATTCGAATCACCTTGCCTCGTGTGTAACTTGTCTATCCTACATAAAAAGATGCACGACACATGGGTATGTGCGCCAAAAGCCTGACAAATGGTATGAACGTTGCCGCGCCGCGCGCCAAGCGTCACGGCAACAGGTATCCAAAAGCAGACAAGATGAAAGCGTCCAGGACGAATGACGTCTCCCGCCGTTCGTCCCAAAAACGGCGCCGCTCGTTTTGCAGTTCTGCCTTCGGTCGAGCCATAAGCGGCAGCGTGGCGCCGAGGCCGTATCTTAAAGCCACGAAATAAAAGCGCGCGGTCGAACAGGCCGCGCAAGGGGTGACGCCAGGGGGCGTCAAAAAGGAAAGGAGGGGAACAATGGCGGACAAGAACGCAGAAGTTGCAGTCGAGGACAACGGCGGCATGAAGAAAACGCTTTCGCTCTGGAACTTCTTCACCATCGGTTTCGGTGCCATCATCGGTACCGGTTGGGTTCTGCAGGTCGGCGACTGGATGGTCGTGGGCGGCGGTCCCGTTCCCGCTATGATTGCATTCCTCTTGGGCGCAATCTTCCTCGTGCCCGTCGGAGCTGTTTTCGGTGAGCTCACGGCTGCTATCCCCATTTCGGGCGGCATCGTCGAGTATGTCGATCGTAGCTTTGGCCGTACGATGAGCTACATCACCGGCTGGCTCCTGGCCCTGGGCAACGGCATCCTGTGCCCGTGGGAGGCCATCGCCATCTCGACCCTCGTGTCCGAGATGTTCGGCAGCCTGCCCGGCCTTGAGTGGCTGCGCGCCGTCAAGCTCTACACCATCCTGGGCGCCGACGTTTACCTGTTCCCGACGCTGATCGCGCTCGGCTTTGCAACCTACGTCATCTTCCTCAACTTCCGCGGTGCCAGCTCGGCCGCCAAGCTGCAGGCCTTCCTGACCAAGGCCCTGCTCTGCGGCATGCTACTCGCCATGGGCGTCTCGCTGTTCACCGGCTCGCCGGACAACGCCATGCCCGTGTTCTCCCAGGTCACCGGTGCTGGCGGCGGCAAGCCCGCTACCGAGGGCACCAGCCTGTTCGCAGGCATCGTTTCGGTCCTGGTTCTGACCCCGTTCTTCTACGCCGGCTTCGACACCATTCCTCAGCAGGCTGAGGAAGCAGCCGAGGGCCTCAACTGGAACAAGTTCGGCAAGATCATCTCCTTGGCCCTGCTGGCCGCCGGCGGCTTCTACATGGTCTGCATCTACTCGTTCGGCACCATCCTCGACTGGCATGAGTTTGTTAAGAGCCCGGTTCCCGCGCTTGCCTGCCTCAAGGGCATCAACATGCTCCTGTACCTGGCCATGCTCGTCATCGCCACGCTTGGACCCATGGGCCCGATGAACTCCTTCTACGGCGCCACGAGCCGCATCATGCTCGCCATGGGCCGCAAGGGCCAGCTGCCCGAGAAGTTCGCCGAGGTCGATCCCAAGTCCGGCGCTCCCAAGCTCGCCTGCGTCGTTCTGGGCGTCATCACCGTCGTCGGTCCGTTCCTGGGCAAGAACATGCTCATCCCTCTGACCAACGTGTCGGCTCTCGCCTTCATCTTCTCCTGCGGCATGGTCGCCCTCGCTTGCCTGCGCATGCGCTTCACCGAGCCCGACCTGCCTCGTCCCTACGAGGTGCCCGGCGGCAAGTTTGGCATCAGCCTCGCTATCGTTGCCTGCGGCACCATCATTGGCCTGCTCGTGATCCCGTTCTCTCCCGCCTCCCTCAACATGGTGGAGTGGAGCATCGTGATCGGCTGGCTGGCTGTTGGCCTGGCCCTCATGGCCTTCACCAATTCCCGCAAAAAATAACGCCTAGCCGGGACGGATCGGGTGCGCGGGGCCTTCTCTCCCGCGCACCGAACCCGGCACCACTTGGGTAGTTTTGTGAGGCCTTAACCCAACGCGGCCTCGCCCACTATATGGATCCATAAGGAGGAACCATGTCCACTAAGTATGCAATCGTTGGCGGCAAGCTCATCGACGGTACCGGTGCCGAGCCGGTCGAGAACTCCCTCGTTCTCGTCGACGACAATGGCAAGATCGAGTACGCCGGTGTCATGCAGGACCTTCCCGAGGGCGTTGAGGTTATCGACGCCGCCGGCAAGACCGTCCTTCCCGGCCTGATCGACACCCACCTGCACTTCTCGGGCAACCTGACCGACGATGACACCGACTGGGTCATGCAGCCGCTCCTCGAGAAGCAGGCCGTCGCCGTCAAGCAGGCCTACGACTGCCTCACCCACGGTCTCACCACCGTCTGCGAGATCGGCCGCTTTGGTATCCAGATCCGTGACTGCATCGACAAGGGCGTCTTCAAGGGCCCGCGCGTTCTGGCAACCGGCCTTGGCTTCTGCCGCGTTGCCGGCCACGGCGACTCCCACCACTGCAGCCAGGAGCTCAACAAGGAATCGCACCCCTGGGGCGATCAGGTCGACGGTCCTTGGGATCTGCGTAAGGCCGTCCGCCGTCGCCTGCGCGAGAACCCCGATGCCATCAAGATCTGGGCTACCGGTGGCGGCATCTGGCGCTGGGACTCCGGCCGCGACCAGCACTACTGCTCCGAGGAGATTCAGGCCGTGGTCGAAGAGGCCAAGATGGTCGGCATCCCCGTGTGGAGCCACTGCTACAACAACCACGCCGCTGCCTACGATTCCGTCCGCTTTGGCTGCGAGCAGCTGATCCACGGCTTCGATATCGATGAGCGCACCATGGACCTCATGGCCGAGCAGGGCACCTTCTTCACCCCGACGATCGCCTTCCTGCCCACTTGGTACGCCACCTATCCGCCCGTCTACGTCCCCGAGCTGCACGACAAGTACGAGGGCACCCTGGTCGAGAAGGAACTGCAGCGCAACTACGACTGCCTGCGCGAGGCCAAGAAGCGCGGCGTCGTCATGACGATCGGCTCCGACTCCTTCTCCTTCGTCACCCCGTACGGCACCTGCTCCATTGAGGAGATGTACGAGTTCGTCGACAAGATCGGCTTCACCCCGGTCGAGACCATCACCTGTGCCACCCTCAACGGTGCCAAGATGTGCCACATCGAGGACGAGACCGGTTCCATCGAGGCCGGCAAGTGCGCCGACCTGCTGGTCGTCAATGGTGACGTCGCCGCCGACATCCACGTGCTCAACACCGACAACATGGACGTCATCATGAAGGACGGCTGGATTGTCGAGGCCGGCACCTTCGGCGAGGCAAACAAGTACAGCGCCTAAGCTACCGTTCATCGATGGCTGGATGTAAAACACAGTATTTGATTGCATAATGCAATGGAGAGGGTCGCTTGCGGCCCTCTTTATTGCTATGGGGTGCGTCAGTAAGAAGGGGATGACGGTGGATCTCAATAGGCTGATTCTGGGTAAGAGCTACAACTCTACCAAGGTCTTTCGTACGGCCCAGCATGTGGTTCAGGCCATCTTGCTCGGTTTTGTCGTTCCGGCGCTTATCCTGTTGCTTATCTGGGATTTGACTGATAATCCCAACCCCGTCCCGGGCGTTGTCGTCATTGCCGGCTTGGTCATGCTGTGCTTCTTCTTTTCATATGTCTTTGTGGTCCCCGACGACCTCACGTCGAGCGCTACCGACCGTACGCTCGCCATCGCATCAAAAATATTCGCCTACACGTCGCGCGGCCTTACGCCCGAAGCGGCCCTGGGCGCCTCCAAAATCATCCTTTCCGAGACCATTGCTTCGGCCATCTGCTTTACCGACGGCAAGCAGGTGCTGGCGAGCTGGGGCGAGGACTCGGCAAAATGCCCCGCGGGCACTCCGGTTGTGCTGCGGACTACGCTCAACGTAATCAACAGCGGTGAGCAAAGCGTGTTTTCGCGCGATGCCTCGACCGAGACGGGTGGCTACTTTCCGCGCCTGCGCGCCGGTATCGTCGCACCGCTCACCGTGCGCGGGCATTGCGTGGGCACGCTCGAGCTGTATTATCCCCGTCTGAGCAGCATCGATATGCGCCAAACGGCGCTTGCCTCGGGCTTTGCCGACCTCATTTCCACGCAGCTTGCGAGCTTTGAGCTCGAGCGCCAGGACGAGCTTACAGCTCGCGTGGAGCTGCGCGCCTTGCAATCGCAGGTCGATCCTCATTTTCTGTTTAACACCATCAGCACCATCGTGTCGCTAGTGCGTACCGAGCCGGACAAGGCCAGATCGCTGCTCATCGACTTTTCCAATTACTACCGTCAGACACTGTCCGATTCCGATACCCTCACAACGCTCGAGCACGAGGTGGAACAGGGCACTCGCTATATCAATCTTATGCAGGCTCGTTATGGCGACGGCCGTCTGCGCGTCTCGGTCGATATCGACTTTGAGGTGCGCGATTGCATGGTGCCGCCGTTTATCTTGCAGCCGTTGCTCGAAAACTGCATCAAGCACGCGCAGCGCGAGACCGAGCCGCTTTCTATTCATGTTAGGGCTTTCGAGACCGATGACGGCTTGGAGATCATTGTCGAGGACGATGGCATCGGCATGAGCAAAGAAGTCTGCGCGCACCTGTTTGAGCAGCATCGCCGAGAGGAGCCCGAGAGCATTACCGCCGACGGCTCCGTCAAGCGAGGTTGCGGCTTGGCGCTCTTCAACGTGCTTCAGCGCATCCATTTCTTTTACGGAGAAGATTCCGGCATGCGCGTGAAGTCCCAGGAGGGTGTGGGAACGCAGGTCATCGTCGAGCTGAACGGCGAGCCGCATGAGCCGGCGCCGATGAAGGTGTAGCGCGCGGTTGGATTGAGAGAAAAAAGAGGGGAAGCGCATATGTCCGAGGGATGGAACATCTTGGTGGTTGATGACGAGCCTCCTATTAGGGCTGAGCTACGTTATCTGCTGGAAAAGGATGCACGTGTGGGACAGATTGCCGAGGCGGGCAATGTCACCGAGGCCGTGGAGTCGATTCTGTCGAACAAGCCCGACGTGCTGTTTTTGGATATCACGATGCCCGGCCGCTCGGGAATCGAGCTTGCCGAGACGCTGCAGAACCTAAAAACGCCGCCGGTCGTGGTGTTTGTGACGGCATTTGCCGAGTATGCGGCCGATGCCTATAACCTCGATGCCATTGATTACGTCGTCAAGCCGGTCGAGGATGCCCGCCTGTCAAAGGCGCTCGATAAGATCGAGGCCGCCCTGGGCGTTCGTCGTGTCGTCCATGCTCCGCGCCAGCCCTTGCGCCTGACGGTGGATCGCGGGGGCAAAAAGGTGTTCATCCCCGTGGCGGATGTCTGCTACTTTGAGGCGCGTGCCGATTTTTGCAACGCCGTCTGCGCCGAGGGAACATATCTGATCAATGAGTCGATCTCTTCGCTCGAACGTCGCTTGGGCTCCGAGGGCTTTATTCGCGTTCATCGCAGCTATCTGGTCAATTTGGAAGACGTGCACAATGTTGAGATTGGTTCCACGGGGTTGATGGAGCTCAGGCTCGACCGCGTGAGCTCGACGGTGCCGGTGTCCCGTCGTCGTGCCGCCGAGGTCAAGTCGCACCTGGGGCTTGCGTAAGAGGCTTGCGTGCCGTCGTTTACCATCGCAGGTTTGGTATGGGCGCGCGGTGGGCATAATGGGTGGCATCGAATGAAATCGAAAGGATCATTATGCCCGCGCTTATCACCCATCATCTGTTTGGCGAGGAAAGCATCGACCGTCTTCCGCAGGGCGTCATCACGTCCGATGAAGAGCGCATTGCCTTTATCTTGGGCAACCAAGGCCCCGACCCGTTTTTCTTTCACATTCTGACACCGCGTGTTTCCGACTGCACGCTGCTGGCGCAGGTCATGCATCGGTCGCGCATGTCGCGTCAGTTCTCGTGTCTGCGCGATGGCGTGTCGCACCTGCTGCCGCGCGATGCCAACCTGGGCCGTGCGTTTGCGCTGGGCCTGCTGTCTCATTACGTGCTCGACCGCAACGCCCATCCCTTTGTCTATGAGCAACAGTTTGGCATCGTGGAGTCCGATTCAGAGCTTGAGGATTCGAGCAGTCAGGTCCATGCCGTGATCGAGAGCGACCTGGATGTACTGATGCTGCAGCTCAAGCGCGATGGGGCAACGGTCGAGGATTATCCGCCGGCGGGCGAGATCGTTACCACCGATCGCATCAATCGCGTTGCCGGTGTGCTGATGAGCTATGTTGCCGGATGCGTGTACGGCATCGATATCCCGGTGGGGGAGTACGGTGCTGCCGTAGCCAATATGCAGCGACTTTACCGCGCGATTGAGCCGGCCGGCTCCGTAAAGACGCGCGCGATCTCGCTGGTTGAGGGCTTGGTGCACGATTATTCGCTGCTCGACGGCCTTGCGCACCGCGTGACGACCGGGCTGCCCGAGCGTACCGGCAACCTGGGCCACTTGGCATGGAAGAACCCCTTTACCGATGAAGTCTCGACCGAGAGCTTCCCCGAGGTCTTTGACCGCGCGCTGTTCGATTACGAGTGCACGGTTGCCCGCTTTATCGAGACCGGCGATATGGAAGCCGTGACCAACCATGTCAATTACAGCGGTCGCGTGCTCGGCGCCGACGAGGAGTTCGACCGCGAGGAGTAGGGCTCGTGCGTGCCCCTTTGCCGAATCCTTACCGGCGCTTCTGGACAATTGGGGTACGATGAACTAACTGCATATCGGGCGAATACGAAGGGTCCCTGTCCATGAAATACACCAAGCTCGAGCGTAACTGGGTCATGTACGATGTGGGAAACTCGGCCCTCGTACTGCTCAATACCTCGGTGGTGCCCATCTACTTTAACGCCATCAATACCGGTGCTTCCTCGGCAGACCTGGTGGTCGCTTGGGGCAACGCTCAGACGATTGCCTCGCTGGTCATTGCCATGCTCATGCCCATTCTGGGCGCGCTTGCCGATTACGCCGGCAACAAGATCAAGTTCTTCTTGGGCTTCTTCCTGACGGGTCTCGTGCTTTGCTTTGCACAGGCTATCCCGATGTCCGCCATGGCGTTTTTGACCGTCTATGTGCTGTGCACCATCGGCCTCAACTCGTCTATGACGTTCTACGACGCCATGTTGCCCGATGTCACCACCGATGAGCGCATGGACGCCGTGTCGAGTTCGGGCTTCGCTTGGGGTTACATCGGTTCCACCGTGCCGTTCATCATCTGCCTGGCGCTCATTATGGGCGGTCCGGCCCTTGGCGTCCCCACCATGTTGGCCACGCGCCTGTCGTTTATTATCACCGGCGCCTGGTGGCTCATCTTTACCTTGCCGCTCATCCGCACCTATAAGCAAAAATACGGTCGCGAGCGCAAGCCCGAAGACACCATCGGCCACATTGTGGGCGGCGTGTTCTCCGAGGTCGGACACACCATGCGCGAGATCGCCCACAACAAGACCGTGCTGGTCTACATGATCGCGTTCTTCTTCTATATCGATGGCGTGCACACGGTCATCTCCATGGCAACCAGCTACGGATCGGCCTTGGGCATCGATTCGACCCAGTTGGTCCTGGCGCTGCTCGTCACGCAGTTTGTGGCTTTCCCGTCCGCCATCATCTACGGCAAGCTCGCCGGCCGCGTGGGCACGCTCAACATGATCTTGGTGGCAGTCGCCGCCTATATGGGCATCGTGCTTTTTGCCGCGTTCTTCCTCAAGACCGCCTTTGAGTTTTGGGTGCTTGCCATTTTGGTCGGCCTGTTCCAGGGCGGCGTGCAGGCGCTCAGCCGCAGCTACTTTGGCCGCATTATTCCCAAGGAAAAGTCCAACGAGTACTACGGCTTCTTTGATATCTTTGGCCGCTATGCAAGTGTTATGGGCACCTTCTTGGTGTCGGTCGTCACCTCGCTGACCGGCAACCCCTCGCTGGGCGTCCTGTCTATCGGCGTGCTGCTGGTGGTGGGCTTTGCGCTGCTGGTCCGTCTGTCCCGCATGTCTTAAACGGCAGAGCAGGCCGCATAGGAACTTGCCGGTAATTGCGTCCGCCGCGATACTCTTTTGGGGCTATCCGCAATAAACATTCTGACTTTCGAACAATGATTAGCCCAAGTGGGTATGATGGAGTCAGCTAGGTCGCGGGGCGTCGCCTGTGTTTGGCGGCGTCCCGTTTTTGTGTTGCAGGGAGGGTAAGGCATGAACGCCACGGTCGTGATTCCAACGTATTGGGCGGGCGATGACGCTCGCGCAAACGCCCCTGGCACCTATGACCATTCGACACGACTCAACGCCGACAATCCCGAACTCGACCGCTGCCTGGCCTCGCTTGAACAGGTGCGCGACATCCCGCGCATCATCCTTTTGGTGGTCTGTCCCGTTTCTGCCACAGCCGATGTGTCGCTGCGCGTGCACGAGATTGTCGACGCGCATCCCACGCTCAAGGTCACCGTTGTCACCAACACCCAGGCCTCGCGCATCGCAGACCGGGTTGCTCAGATCGCGCCCAAGGGTTCGGGCGAGTGCGTGAGTCTGCGAGGCTACGGCGCCATCCGCAACATGGGGCTGGCCTGTGCCGCTGTGCTGGGGCATGACGCGGTTATCTTTTTGGATGACGATGAGACTGTCATCGATGCTGACTTTATGAAGCGCGCGACCTACGCGCTGGGTCAGCAGACGCGTCAGGGCCTGCCGATCTTGGTCAAGAGCGGCTATTTCTACGATCGCGACGGATCGCCGCTGGCTCCCACGGACAAGGCGGGCATCTGCCATCGTTGGTGGACCAAGCGCATCGAGTTCAACCGTTGGATGAAAAAGGCGCTCTCGGGCACCCGCATCTCGCGCTCCAACTACGTGTGCGGCGGCCTGATGGCCCTGCACGCCCGCGCCTTTACGCGTGTGGCCTTTGACCCGTTTATCACCCGCGGCGAGGACTTGGATTACCTCTTTAACATGCGCATGTTTGGCTACGACGTGTGGTTCGATAACGAGTGGACCGTGCGTCATCTGCCTCCAGAGTCCGAAAAGCGCTCGCCGCGCTTTATGCAGGATGTATACCGTTGGTACTACGAACGGGCCAAGTTGACATTTGCCGCGCATCAAAAGGAGCTCATTCCCGTTACGGCGGCATCGCTCATGCCCTACCCGGGCCCGTGGATTTCGCGCGAGCTCGACGACCGCGTGCGCAAGACCGCCATGGTCCGCAGCATGTTTACCCGCGAGCACGAGGGCTACCTTCGCATTTGGCGTCACGGTATTGACGAGGCAAAGACCTACGCGCGCCAAAACGCCGCAAGCTACCTGCGTTTCCAGAGCTTTTGGCCCAAGATCATGGACGGGCTTTGGCGTGACGCACAACTGATCAGTATCCTGGAGGGGGCCGAATGATCGACCGCCGCGC
This sequence comes from Collinsella sp. TF09-1AT, assembly GCF_003436895.1. NCBI lineage: Bacteria > Bacillati > Actinomycetota > Coriobacteriia > Coriobacteriales > Coriobacteriaceae > Collinsella > Collinsella sp. TF09-1AT. Next base: position 90,828 of record NZ_QSRC01000007.1, read on the forward strand.
CCAGCGCGATAGTTCATTATCAATCTTTCGCATCATTGCCGTTGCCTGCGCCATTTGCGTGCTGATGTACTTTATTTTTGCCCTGGTGACCGGCATCGAGCCGATCGCCACGGTGATTGCCTGCGCGCTGCTGTGCATCTTTCTGTGCATCTTTATCTTTTTGACGCTCAATCCCGATTCGGTGCGCTCGCAGTACACCGAAGAGACGCTCTCGGTGGCCTCGGCCATGCTCGAGGACATTAAGGGCGGTCTGACGCAGGAGTCGGCGCGTTTGGTGTGCCAGCGCATTTTGCCCGAGACGCGCGCCATGACGGTGGCCATCACCGACGAGGAAAACGTGCTTGCCTGCGCGGGCGAGTTTGAAGAAAAACTATTGCCAGATTCTCCCATCCACACGCTTGCAACGCGCTACGTTATCGAACATGGCATCGTGCAGTCGTTCAACCGTATGGTGGATGTCGTGGGTTCGGACGGCTCGCACAACCAAGTCCCCGCCGGCATTATCGCTCCCATCAAGGTGGGCGATCGTACCGTCGGCACGCTCAAGTTCTACTACAAGACCCCGCGCGCCGTCGACCGTACTCAGTACGCGCTTGCCTCGGGCTTTGCCGAGATCTTGTCCACGCAGCTCGCCATCCACGAGCTCGAGGTGCAAAAGGAACTCACGGCGCGCGCCGAGGTGCGTGCGCTGCAGGCACAGATTAACCCGCACTTCCTGTTCAACACGCTGAACACCATTGCATCGTTTACGCGCACCGACCCGTTGCGGGCCCGCGAACTGCTTCGTGAGTTCTCATCGTTCTATCGCGCCACGCTCGACAACTCGGGATCGCTTATTCCGGTCTCGCGCGAGGTCGCACAGACCAAGCGCTACCTTACCTTTGAGAAGGCCCGCTTTGGCGAGGACCGCGTGCTTGCAACGTTCGATGTGTCCGAGGACGTGGAAGATACGCTGGTGCCGGCGTTCGTGATTCAGCCGATTGTCGAGAACGCCGTGCGTCATGGTATGGGCGATGACGGCGCCCTGAGGATCGACGTGACCGTTCACCAAGACGGCGAGGATGCAATCTTGATTGCCGTTGCTGATAACGGCGTGGGCATGGATGAGGGTACCGCCGCCAGACTGTTTGACGAGCGCTCTGCCCGTCCCGACGCCAGCTCTCCCCAGGGCGGCGGCGCCGGTGTGGCCATGCACAATATTTCGGAGCGCATCCATCGCTTTTATGGGCCACACTCCTATACGCGTGTCGAATCGGCGCCGGGCAAGGGCACCAAAGTGCTTCTTCATCTTGATTTGTCAGAGAGCATCTTTGACATTCAAGAGTAAAATAAAAGGCTACGGGCTCAACGTCATGCGACGGATGCCCGGCGTAGTTAGTTGACGAAAGGTTTTATCCCTATGCTGCGTGCGATGATTGTGGATGATGAGGCGCCGGCTCGCTCGGAGCTTCGCTTCTTGCTCGAGCAAACGGGCAAGATCGGCACGATCACGGAGGCGTCGAGCGTCCGCTCCGCCATCGAGATGCTTATGGAAAGTCGCGTGGATGTCGTGTTTCTCGATATCTCGATGCCCGGTGCCTCGGGCCTGCAGCTTGCCGAGGCGCTGCATAAGCTCAAAAATCCGCCGGCGATCGTGTTTGTGACTGCGTATAGCGACCATGCGGTCGAGGCATTCGACGTGGATGCTGTCGATTATCTGATGAAGCCGGTCGAGGAAGCTCGCTTGGATCGCGCGATCGAGAAGGTCATGCAACGCGCTAAGCCGGTTACGGACAGCAAGGTGACCATCGAGCGTATCCCGGTGGAAAAGGGCGGCCGCAAGGTGCTCATTCCCGTGGACGACATTCGCTTTATCATGGCCAAGGACGATTACTCCTGCATCTATACCGTCGATGATCGCTTTTTGTCGACGACCTCGCTGGCGCAGTTTGAGGCCAAGCTCTGCGACTTTGGCTTCTTCCGTGTTCACCGCCGCTATATCGTCAACTTGGCGTGCGTTACCGACGTTGAGACGGTGCCCTCGGGCGCCATCCAGCTGGGCATTACGGGCGTCGACGAACGCGTGCCGGTTTCGCGCCGCCGCGTCGTGCCGCTCAAGAAGGCTCTGAGTCTCTAGCGCACTGGCCCCGCGGCCCTGTGGACCTATCGTCTGCGGAGCCGTGGGGCCTTTTTGTATGTATCTGCCAAATCGTTTTTTGCGGAAGGGATCCCATGAACAGTGCAAGCGCCAAGCGTATCGACATCATCTCGGACACCCACGGCTATCTTTCGCCCGCGCTCTTAGACGAGCTTAAAGGTGCGGATTTGATTATCCATGCCGGCGACCTTACGTCGGAGATGGACTACGAGCATCTATGCACCATCGCCCCTGTGCGGGCCGTACTGGGCAACAACGATTATTACCGCGACTACGGCCCCGATGTGGATCGCCTGGCGCTCTTTACCTACGAAGGCCTCAAATTCGCTGTAGCCCACTACCGCGAAGACCTCCCGGTGGGATCCGTAGACGTAGCCATCAACGGCCACACCCACGTAACCAAAGAAGCCCAAGTGGGCCGTTGCTTGGTCCTCAACCCGGGCAGCGCCAGCTACCCCAGAGGCACCCGAGGCCCCACCATGGCCAGAATGCTCGTCAACGACGGCCAAATCATAAGCACCAAGTTTATTGACCTAGAGTAACCGCAACAAAAACGGGGGATGCAGATCGCATCTCCCGTTTTTTATGAGCCAAAGGTCAAAGTTCAACAAGATCCATCAGACCAACCCCGCCGAGGAGCACGCGGGCTAGCCGCGCAGCGGCGCACGCCCGCAAAACTGGTTGAATAATGTGACGGCAGGGAGGGTCTCCGGGGCTGAGGGCGGGGGTTAAGTTTGTCGCGAGTTCCGCACGCAAAGGAAAGCACTTAATGTGCTTTCCGTCTTGCGCAGGACTGTAGAGCAGCAAACTTAACCCCCGCCCTCAGCCCCGGAGACCCTCCCGGAGGGACCGAAAAATTTTTTCAAAAAAGTTATTGCGTGCCGGACAGACTTCTGTGTATACTAATCCCCGCAGCGCACGCGAGCGGAAACAAACGCGAACGCCTGCCTGGGGAGTTAGCTCAGTTTGGTTAGAGCGCCGGCCTGTCACGTCGGAGGTCGCGGGTTCGAGCCCCGTACTTCCCGCCAACGCAATTAAAGCCACGTCTTCGGACGTGGCTTTTTGCGTTTAATGCACTTTGTTTCGATAGAACGATCGCCCTAGCGCATCTTCGCCCAGAATCCCCGCGCCTTCGGGAACGCAAGTAAAATCCAATAAGTATATCTGTCTAAACAGCAGCTTTGTTGCGCAACACCTGTTCAACGAGACAGGGGGTTAGGTTATACTAAATTGCACTGTAGGCCGCATCTGATGCATTTCGCTCCAAGCGCGGCACTCAGTGGATATCCTATTTATCATTTGGATGTCCTAGCGGTCATTTAGCGTCTCGACACAAGCTCGGCCCCGGAGCTCGTTCGAGCTGTTCGTATTCCTTGAAAGGGGAAAAATGGACATATCGAGGAAGACTGATTACGCCCTTCGTATGCTGGCGATGCTTGCCGAGGACCCGGAGCGTTTGCTTTCTGTTCGCACCGCTGCCGAAGAGGTCAATGTCCCGTATTCGTTTGCCCGTTCGATCCAACACGGTTTGGTCCAGGCCGGTATTGTGGAGAGCCTGCGTGGCGTCCACGGTGGAATGCGTCTCAAGGTCAGTCCGGACGATGTCACCATCCGCCAGGTCGTCGAGGCTGTTCAGGGCCCTATGGTTATGAACGATTGCACCGCGCCCGATGGTGACTGTGCGCGCATGGGCACGTGCTGCTATCATCCCCTGTGGGCCGGAGCCCAGGCGTTGATGCGCGACTACCTCGATTCCGTTTCGCTCGGCGACATCGTCGCCCATCGCCAGTTCCCGGCTGTCGATCCCAAGTTCGCCGATCGCGATGCGTTTCCCGAGTACGCCACCTGTGCGTGCGCCTGCCGGGAGGAATAGCGCCGCATAAGGAGCATTGCCATGATTCAGGACCCCTTTCGTTCGATGATTCGTTCGGAAGGGGTCCTGCGTTATCGCGACCTTCCGTGGCGCCGCACGCGCGACCCATATATCATCTGGCTCTCCGAGGTCATGCTGCAGCAGACACAGGTTCCGCGCGTGGAGACGCGCATGCCGGCGTGGCTCGATCGTTTTCCGACCGTCCAGGCGCTCGCTCAGGCCGCGCCTTCCGATGTTTTAGATGCTTGGCAGGGCATGGGCTACAACCGACGCGCTCTGGCGCTCCACAAGGCCGCTCAGCGCGTTGCAGAGGACTGGGATGGGGAGTTTCCGCGTGAGACGCGCGACTTGGTCGCTCTGCCTGGTATTGGCCCGGCAACGGCGCAGGGTATCCGGTCGTTTGCGTTTGATCTTCCGGGTGTGTATCTGGAGACCAACGTGCGCACGGTCTTTCTGCATCATTTCTTTCCCGATGTGCCCGCCGTTCCCGATCGCGAACTGGTGCCGCTGATTCAGGCGGCCTGTCCGGCGGCCCCCGGTGCGGCGCCCGACGAGATCGCTCCCTTTGCCGTGCCGCTCGATGATGCCGACACGCCGCGCGCGTGGTATTACGCGTTGCTAGATTACGGCGTATATCTAAAAAAGACGTTGCCCAATCCGTCCAGGCGCTCGGCGGGCTATAGCCGTCAATCAAAGTTTGAGGGCTCGCGTCGCCAAAAGCGCGCGCATATCGTGCGCATGTTGCTGGCAGCGCGCGATGGCCAGCCGGCGGGGATTACGCTCGATGAGGCCGTCGCAGGCGTTGACGAGATGGAGGCGGCGGCCGGTCGAGCGCCGGTCGAGTGTGAGCTGGTCGCGAGTATTCTGGCCGATCTGGAGCGCGAGGGCTTTTGCCGCTCCGAGGACGATCGTTGGCTGAGTGTGTAGCCCGCTCGAATTTTTAAGGTTTAGATTTTCGGCAGGGGGTACCATAAAATAAGGCCGCTCAAAGCCTATGGGCGGCATGTATTGAAGGGAAGTACACCTATGGATTTTGAGAGCTCTCAAACCAAGAAGAACCTCGAGACCGCTTTTGCCGGTGAGTCTCAGGCGCACACCAAGTATCGCTACTATGCATCCAAGGCAAAAAAGGACGGCTACGTTCAGATCTCGAATATCTTTGCCGAGACGGCGGGCAACGAGTCCGAGCACGCCAAGCTGTGGTTTAAGTACCTGCACGATGGCGCCGTTCCCAGCACTCTGGATAACCTGCGCGATGCCGCCGCGGGAGAGAACTACGAGTGGACCGAGATGTACGACGAGTTTGCCAAGACCGCCGAGGAGGAGGGCTTTGCCGAGATTGCCGCGAAGTTCCGTGGCGTCGCTGCTGTCGAGAAGGCTCACGAGGAGCGCTACAACAAGCTCGTCGAGCGCATTGAGTCGGGCGAGGTGTTTGAGCGCGAGGGCGTAAAGGTGTGGAAGTGCCTGAACTGCGGACACCTGCATGTTGGTGCCGAGGCGCCCGAGGTGTGCCCGGTGTGCAACCACCCGAAGGCGTACTTTGAGGAGCAGGTGGTGAACTACTAGCGCGTGGCGCTGGCTGCTGCGGGGCGCGGGGCGGGGAGATACCTTTCCCTCTCGCTCACGGCTTCGCAGAGTCGCGCGAGGGAAAGGTATCTCCCCGCCCCGCGCCCCGGCGTTGGGTCGTCGCGTGCTCGCTACAGAAAAGCTGATATTAAAGTTTGTGTGCCGCCCCCTATGGGGCGGCACGTTTTGTGTGGGGGTGGACAGTTAGTTCAGATTCGTATTTTCCAATCGCTCGATGGCTGTCTTTTGGGTCCTTGGAGGTCTGTTGGGCGTCATTTGGATGCCTGTTACGCCTGACTTTGGGTCTTTGATGTCCGTTATGGGGGACTAAAATGCGGCAAACGGAGCGTGTCGGCCCTTCTGTGGGGGGGGTCTGATTTATACATATCTGAACTAACTGTCCAGGCTGTTTCGCTTGGGGCTGTCACGTTTTACTTGAGGTCCCGGTCTCCACAATTTTCGTCAAGCTTTTGGTTAGATTTTGGTCAGCTGGCGTAAGGGTGGAAGGCCAAAAGATTGCTGGCGAAAAAAGCTCAGAGAAAGTGCTGGTAGGGGAGTTGTTGAGCTTTTCGACAGCTTTTGAGCAAAAGAAACTTTGTGGCTATTGCCGGCGATTGCGTTGCCGTGGTCATGGCGGTGCGGGATGCTGGCCGTAAGCGTCGAATGCCCCGATTTTGGAGGCCAACATGGATCTGTTTCTTGAGACTCCGCAGCAACAAGCTGAGCGCATGCTGCGTCAGCAGCAACGACTCATGGAGATGCAAATGCAAGGGGTTGCCAACCAGGCGCCTGTGCAAAACGTCGTGCCCGCTGCTGTACCTGCAGCTGTGCCCGGGTGTGAATCGGCGCCAGAGGCCTATTCCGTACAGCAAGATTCATATGCGCAGGAGCTCGCGTTCGACAAACGCCGCGCGCGCCGCCGCCGTTTGGGCCAGCGCCTGCGCACATTGGCGATGATCGTGCTCATCCCGTTGGGGCTTGCGGCCATCTTTCTGGCGTCGTATGCCCTCACGTGCATCCTCAACGGCGCATCGCCCAACGAGGTGCTTCAACATCTAGCGGCACTGGGCCAGCGCCTAGGTGACGTCATAACAACCATCCGCGCCGGCTGGGAGAGCTAGCGTTTTAGCGCCCGCGGCTCTAAGAGAAATTTGTCTGCAAGGCAGTGAGTGATCCGTGTGTATGGCGGGGTAAGATTGATCGCGGTTTTGATTGGTGCTCGATTGGGTTTGTTGGGCGGAGTTTATGTCTGCTATTGATATTGTGCTTGTTGTGATCGCCTTGGTGGCGGTGGGGGTTGCTGTGGCTTGCGCCATCCAGCTCAAGAGCCTGCGTGCCGAGTTGCGGGAGCGTGGCGACAGTAGCGCGGAAACGCTGGCAGCACTCGAGCAGGCCAACAACGCGTTCGATGCCCTGAACGTCGCGCTGGCTGAAACCCGCCGCACGGCCAATGCCATCGCGCAGCAGCAGACGACCGATGCGGCCGTGGAGCAGCAACGTTACCTGGCCATCGCACGCGAGTTCTCGCAAGCTGGTGACCGTATGGATGACCTGCGCCGCGAGACGACCCAACAGCTCGGCGCCAACCGCGAGGGCATCGAGCAGCGCCTGGACAAGGTGCGCGAGACGGTCGATGCCCAGCTGGGCGCCATCCGCAAGGACAACAACGTGCAGCTCGATCAGATGCGCGCGACGGTGGACGAGAAGCTCTCCCGCACGCTCAACGACCGTCTGTCGGCATCGTTTAAGCAGGTGAGCGACCAGCTCGAGGCCGTGTATAAGGGCCTGGGCGATATGCAATCTATCGCCACCGGCGTGGGCGACCTTAAACGCGTGCTGGGCAATGTGAAGGCGCGCGGTATTTTGGGCGAGGTGCAGCTGGGCGCGATCCTGTCGGACATCCTTACGCCCGACCAGTATCTGGAAAACGTCGCCACCAAGCCCGGCGCCTCGGAGCGCGTTGAGTTTGCCGTCAAGCTGCCGGTGGACGAGGGAGACCCCGTGCTGCTGCCAATCGACTCCAAATTCCCGGGCGATGCGTATGAGCATCTGCTCGATGCCCAGGAGTCGGGCGACGCGGAGGCCGTCGCCGCCGCGCGCAAGACGCTCGACACCATGGTCAAGCGCGAGGCTAAAGACATTTGCGAAAAGTACCTGAGTGTGCCGGCAACGACCAACTTTGGCATCATGTTCGTGCCGTTTGAGGGACTGTACGCCGAGATCGTCAGCCGCCCCGGGCTTATCGAGACCCTGGGCCGCGACTATCACGTCAACGTAGCCGGTCCCAGCACCATGGCCGCCATCCTCAACAGCCTGCAGATGAGCTACCAGACGTTTAAGTTGCAAAAACGCACCGACGACGTGCTGCGTGTGCTTTCCGCCGTCAAGGCCGAGCTGCCGCGCTATCAGGCGGCGCTGCGCCGCGCCCAGCAGCAGATCGAGACCGCGGGCAAGACGGTCGAGGGCATCATCACCACGCGCACCAACGTTATGGAGCGCAAGCTCAAGGATATCGACGCGCTGGAAGATGCCGAGGAGGCCGACGAGGTCTTGGGGCTCACGTCTGCGGGCCTGCTTGCAGGGCAAGAAGACGAGGACTAGCCGCACCTGACGGCGGGGCGTCTGCGCAGGCGCGGGGCGCAGCGCTTCTCGCATCGCACTTGCCTAAAGCGCACTTTAATGTGCAACAATGGTGTTTCGCCCTATCAGATGCGAAAGGAAGCCCATGTCTCAGAGAAGCACCAGTCCGCTCAAACGCTCAACCGTGCGTCGCACGCTGCAGCGTTTTTGGGACGTCACGCGCACACAGCCGCTGATCGTCTTTCTCTCGGTGTTCTCGTCGGCGGGCTACATCTTTTTGCTGACGTTTGCCAATACCTATGTGATGGCCCTCATTGTCGACCGCGTTCAAGCCGGTCCCGTGGCGGGTGACCAGGTGTTTGAGGTCTTCGGCCCCTATATCCTGGCGCTCGTACTCGTTAACCTGGTGGGTCAGATCCTCTCCAAGCTACAGGACTACACCGTCTACAAGCTCGAAATCGCAGGCAACTATCACCTGGCGCGTCTGTGCTTCGACACGCTCTCCAACCAATCCATGACATTTCACACCAGCCGTTTTGGCGGATCGCTCGTTAGCCAGACGAGCCGTTTTATGAGCGGCTATACGGGACTGGTGGACGTGACGGTGTATTCGCTCATTCCCACCATCACCTCGGTCGTCTGCACGGTGGCGGCACTCGCCCCGGTGGTGCCCACATTTACTGTGATCCTGGTGGGCATCATGGTCGTCTACATTGCGTTTGTCTGGCTTATGTACAAGCGCATCATGCCGCTTTCGGCCGCGACGTCCGCCGCGCAAAACAAGCTCTCGGGCGTGCTGTCCGACGCGGTCACGAACATCCTGGCCGTCAAGACCTGCGGGCGCGAGGACTTTGAGCACGATCTGTTCGATGCCGCCGACCGCGCCGCGCGCGATGCTGAGACGGTATCGATGCACGCCATGATGCAGCGCAACTTTACGACCTCGGGCCTTATCGTCATCACCATGGCCGTGGTGAGCGTGTTTGTGGCGGGCGGCAACGCGTGGTTTGGCATCTCGGCCGGCGCGCTCGTCATGATCTTTACCTATACGTACAACCTCACCATGCGTCTGAACTACGTGAGCTCCATGATGCAGCGTATCAACCGCGCGCTGGGTGACGCTGCCGAGATGACGCGCGTGCTGGACGAGCCACGTTTGGTGGCAGACGACCCGGACGCCCCTGAGCTCAAAGTGACCGAGGGCGCGATTGATTTTGAGCACCTGAGCTTTGCGTACCGTGACGCTGCGGCGGGTGAGAGCGTGTTCGATGACCTGACGCTTCATGTGGCGGCGGGCCAGCGCGTGGGCCTGGTGGGCAAATCGGGCTCGGGTAAGACGACGCTCACCAAGCTGCTGCTGCGCCTGGACGATGTTCAGGGCGGCCGCGTACTCGTGGACGGTCAGGATGTCTCGCGCTGCACGCAGCAGAGCCTGCGCCGCCAGGTTGCCTACGTTCCGCAGGAGGCGCTGCTGTTCCACCGCTCCATTCGCGAGAATATCGCCTACGGCCGCCCCGACGCCACCGACGAGCAAATTCGTGAGGCGGCGCGCCTGGCCAATGCCCTGGAGTTTATCGACCGCCTGCCCCGTGGCTTTGACACCATGGTGGGCGAGCGCGGCGTCAAGCTCTCGGGCGGCCAGCGTCAGCGCGTGGCTATCGCCCGCGCCATCCTAACCGACGCGCCGATTCTGGTGCTCGATGAGGCGACCTCTGCCCTCGACAGCGAGTCCGAGGCTCTGGTGCAGGAGGCGCTCGAAAATCTGATGCGTGGACGTACCTCCATTGTGGTGGCGCACCGCCTGTCCACCGTGGCGGCGCTCGACCGCATCGTGGTGCTGGCCGACGGCGAGATCGTCGAGGACGGCACGCATGCGCAGCTTGTCGAGGCGGGCGGCGAGTATGCAAGCCTGTGGAGCCGCCAGACCGGCGCATTTTTGGAAGCGTAACGATCCTATACGTGGGACAATTGTGCTCATAAGTTTATTGTGCCGTTGAGCCGAGGAGTCGTTATGCCACGCGAGACCAATGCCGCCAAGCGCGAGCGCGCCATCGAGGTGTGTGAGCGCCTCAACCGTCGCTATGGCCCGGTCGAGTGCTTTTTGGACCACGAGAATCCCTTCCGCCTGCTGATCGCGGTGCTGCTTTCGGCGCAAACGACCGATATGCAGGTCAACAAGGTGACGCCGCGGCTGTTTGCCCAGTGGCCCACGCCCGAGGCCATGGCCGGGGCGAGCGTGGCTGACGTGGCGGACACCATCAAGTCACTCGGCTTCTACAAGAGCAAAGCCAAGCATGCCGTCGAGGCCGCGCAGATGATCGTCGCCGACTATGGCGGCGAGGTGCCGGCCGACATGAAAGAGCTCGTTAAGCTGCCGGGCGTGGGGCGCAAGACGGCGAACATCGTGCTCAACGTGGGGTTTGGCATTGTCGAGGGCATTGCGGTCGATACGCACGTCAACCGCATCGCGCATCGCCTAATGCTGAGTCCCAAGACGCATGCCAAGGAGCCGCTCAAGACCGAGCAGGATCTGCTCAAGATTCTGCCGCACGAGTATTGGGAGTCGGTCAACCATCAGTGGATCACCTTTGGTCGCGAGATCTGCGACGCCCGCAAACCCAAGTGTGACGAGTGCCCGCTGGCAGATTTGTGCCCCAGCGTGCGCGTAGCGGGGTAGGGCGGAACGCATCTTCGTCTGGCGTTTTTTGCGGGGCTAGGTTTGCCCTTGAGCTGGAGTCCTCTCCATGCGCTACCATGACAGACAATGTATTTGACGTACGACCTGCCGAGCTTGCCCCGGCGGGCTTTTGGCGTTGCAATGCCGGAGGAACAGCATGCTCATTCACCGTATAGCCGCGCAGCTCTACACTGCCGAGGCACTGCAGACCGTCGAGGCCGGGCTCGATGCCGGCGAGGACGTGACGCTGGCCGTGTCGCAGTCGGGTCGCACGCTTATGGCGGCAGCCCAGTTTGCGCGTCGCCCGCGCCCCACGGTCTACATTGTGAGTGGCGAGGATGCGGCCGATCGCGCTGCACGCAGTCTGGCCGCCTATGTGGGCCTGGCGCACGTGTGCCGCTTTCCCGAGCGCAAGGACTACCCTTGGCGCGAGCAGGCGCCCGACGACGCCGTGGTGGCCCAGCGCTGCGAGGCGCTCGGGCGCATCGTGCGCGGGGACAACTGCATCATGGTCGCCTCGGCCCGCGCACTGCTGCGTTGCGTGCCGCCGGTCGAGAGCCGCTATTGGGAGTCCACTACTTTTACGGTGGGCGAGGAGATTCCCTTCGACGAGGTGCCGCAGCGCCTGGTTGGCATGGGCTACACCAATGCCGGTGCCGCCGATGCGCCCGGTCTGTTTCGCGTGCACGGCGACACCGTCGAGGTGTTTCCCGCGCAGGAGAAGGCACCCGTGCGCATTGAGTTCTTTGGCGACGAGATCGACCGCATCCGTCGCATGGTGAGTTCCACGGGCCAAACCATCGGCAACGAGGACAGCATTGAGATCTTCCCCTGCCGCGAGCTGGCGCTCACCGACGAGGCCGTCCACAACATGCATGTGGCGCTCTACCGCGCCAGCCAGGACGACAGCAAGCTGGCGGCGCTGCTCGAGATGGTGGACGCGCGCATCGTCACGCCCGAGCTCGACCGCTTTTTGCCGGTGATGTACGGCCAGACCGTGAGCCCGTTGGCGCACGTGAGCGGCAAGGCACTTGTGGTCCTGTCCGAGCCGCGCTCGCTGTTCGACGACTGCCTACGTGCCTACGAGGATATCGAAGCCCGTGCCGACGAGGCGGGGATTGACCGTCTGGACGGCCTGTACGTGCGTGCCCAGCAGCTCGACTTTGGTGCTCAGCAGCGTCTGAACTACGTGAGCCTGATTCGTGCCGGCGGCGCGGTTACGGCCGAGCTCAAGATTGAGCAGCCGGCCATTGCGGGCTCGGACAATCGATTTATGACGCGCATTCAGGAGGTTGTGGGCAAGCGCTACGCTTGCGTGTTTGCCATTCCCGACCGCGGTGCGCGCGAGTCGATGGAGCTCACCTTTGGCGATGCGGGCATTACCTTTGAGGAGTCGCTGACTGCCGCCCCCGAAAACGCCGGCGTTATCGGCGACCGTGTACGTGTGGCGGCGGCGGATTCTGCCGACCGCGCCGCCCGCCAGGGGGCCCATGCCTCGATTCGCGAGCGCCATGCCGACGCGCTCAACGCCCGCCCGCTCGAGGCGGGCGCGGCCC